>DATGLE010000014.1:0-3587 GCA_035294325.1 Ktedonobacteraceae bacterium
CTCGGCGTAGCGCCCCCAGTTAATGGCGGTATTCAACTGTTCCTGCGCCTCCTCCTCGCCAAAATGCTCCCGCAACTGATGCAGGAAGTATTCTTCCGGCAGGGTATGGCCGGGGGAGGTTTCCAGCGCGTGCGTAATATGGCGCAGCAGGCTGACGTGTGCCAGGGCCTGTTCGCGGAAGATCTGCTTCTCTTCGAGCACACCTGCCTCCGCGAAGCGTCGCCCCGCCTCGCTCAGCACCAGGTCGCCCTCCTCTGTGTCGGCCAGAGCGAGAATATCGGCGGCCTCCACCAGTGGCAGCAGGTCGTCGAGTTCCAGGTGCAGGGAGCGGCCAATCTGGTACAGGTCTTCGCGCCCGCCCTTTGCATGCACCAGTTCGATCAGCCCGGTCACATCGCCAATGGAGACGTGAGGCAGCGTCTGGTAGGGGCGCGCCGGAGCGGCGGTCAGCGCGCCTGTTCTGGGCTGCGGCGTCAGCATGACCAGCAGGGCATTGATATCCTCCTGCGGGCTGGTCATGATGCGATAGATGAGGTCCACCAGCGTCGTATGCGCCTCGCTCTGGAGCGAACGCTGCTCCGGCGCCAGCCCCGCCAGTTCGACCCGAATATGGCCGGGATTGGCCCCCATGATCAGAATGCGGTCAGCCATGCACACCGCCTCATCGATATTGTGCGTGACCATCAGGATAGCGCGCGTGGGCATCGTCTGCGCGCGCCACAGGCCCAGCAGCTCCTTGCGCAGATTTGCCGCCGTCAGCACGTCGAGCGCGCTGAATGGCTCATCCATAAAAAGCAGTTCCGGCTCGACCACCAGCGCGCGGGCGAAGCCGACGCGCTGGCGCATGCCGCCAGAAAGTTCCTTTGGATAGGCATCCTCAAAGCCATCCAATCCGATCAGATCAATGGCCGCCAGCGCTCGTTTGAGCCGCTGTGTCTTCGTCATCTCCTGCGCCTCCAGGCCCAACTCGACGTTTTGCAGGACGGTGAGCCAGGGGAAGAGCGCGAAGGACTGAAACACAATAGCAACGTGTGGATTCGGCCCCGCTTGCGGCGTGCCTTTGAAGAAGACCTGGCCGCTTGATGGCGCGAGCAGGCCCGCCAGGATGCGCAAGAGCGTCGATTTGCCCGACCCCGATGGACCGAGCAGCGCCACAAATTCTCCGGCGCGAATCTCCAGATCGATGTTGTCGAGCACGAGGTGCTTCTGGGAATGCTGTTTGCCGTCGGCGGCATACCACTTGCTGCACGCCCGGGCCTCTAACAGCACCTCCGTTGCCTGCGTCGCGCCATTCTTCTCTTTATCCGCGTCGTTTTTCCCATTATGTGTATATTGTGTCATGATTTTAATTGCTCCTACTCTAATTGCCAACTAGAATCGGTAACGGACGGTGGATGTTGTGGGGAAACATGGAACCGCCCCTACAGCATCCCATCATTCCATCCCATTGTCGAAACTGGTTGTCAATGTTCATCTTTTTATGCCAACGTGTAGCGACGCTCTGCCAGCGCATAGAGCCGCTTCCAGACGAGACGATTCAGGAGCACGACGACCAGCGCCATCAGCAGGGTTCCGGCCAGCAGCACGGAGAAGTTCCCCGCCGCAGCCGCAGACGCGATATTCGCCCCCAGGCCCAGGGTGCTCACCGTATGATGATTGAACTGCACATACTCCGAGACGATGCTCGCGTTCCAGGCCCCGCCGCTGGCGGTAATCAAGCCCGTCACCAGGTAGGGGAAAATGGCCGGCAGAATGAGCGTGCGCCACCTGCGCCAGCCGGTGACGTGGTAGACCGTCGTGGCCTCGCGCAGATCGCCGGGAATCGCCATCGCGCCCGCGATCACGTTGAACAGGATGTACCACTGCGTACCCAGCAGCATCAGCAGGATAGCGGCAAGCGATAGCCCGCCCGGCAGATCGACCAGCGCCAGCAGCAGGATCGGGAACAGCGCCGTCGCCGGAATCGAGGCCACAATCTGCACCACCGGTTGCAGGCGGCGCGACCAGCGCGGCGAAAGCCCGATCGCCACGCCCAGCGGTACCGTCCAGGCAACGCCGATGGCGAGCGCCGCCAGGGTGCGCAGCCAGGTAACGCAGGCCGCAACGACCAGTTCTCCCCAGGTGGCGAGACTGACGCGGGCCAGCAGGCGTACCATCAGCCAGAGGCCCAGCAGCGTCAGGAGGGCGAGCGCGACGAGCAGCGCCCACGAGACGATCCGGCGAAACGTTGGCACGCGCGGCTGCTTCTCCTTCTGCGCAGCCATGCTTGTTTCAACAGAGGGCACCGGCTGGAGCCTGTTCAGGATGCGAGCCAGCAGCGAGCCAGCAGGGCGAAAGACGCGCCGGTTCACGAAGTCAATGAGGGCTGAATGGCGCAGCAGGTCCAGCACCGGTGAGTGCGGCTCGTCGGCCCCGCTGCTCACTTCCACCTTGAATTTATCGGCCCATGCTACCAGCGGGCGCCAGAAAAAGAAATCGAGCAGGATGATCAGAGCGATCAACGTCGCCAGTCCAAGCAGGATGGCGCCGGTATTGCCCTCGTTGGCCGCCACTTGCAGGTACGAACCCAATCCGGGAAGCTGGAAGGAGCGGCTGCCCAACGTGAACTGTTCGGAAGCCATCAGGAAAAACCAGCCGCCGGCCCAGCTCATCATGCTGTTCCAGATCAGGCCGATCATGCCGGAGGGAAGCTCCAGCTTGAAAAAACGCTGCCAGGGCCGCAACCTGGTGATCGTCGCCACCTCGCGCAGGTCGGCGGGAACGGTGCGCGCCGAGTGATAGTAGCTGAACGTCATGTTCCACGCCTGGCTGGTGAAAATGAGAAGCACGCTCGCCAGTTCCAGGCCGAGATTCGAGTGTGGAAAGGCGGCGACCAGCGCGAGAATGACGGCGGGCAGGAACGAGAGAATGGGAATGCTTTGCAGGATGTCGAGCACCGGGATCATGATCACGCTCGCGCGCCGGTGCGTCGCGGCGATATGCCCATAGACCAGCGTAAACACCAGCGAGAGGATGTAGCCCAGCAGCATACGCAGCAGCGAGTAGCCGGCATAGAGCGGCAGCGCCGTGAAGGAGAGATCGATAGAGACAACCGGAGTGAGCGGCGCGGCCCAGCGCGATGCCGCTGAGATCAGAAAGGCGCAGGCCGCCAGTCCGGCCAGGATAATCGCCAGGTCAACAACGCCGAAGCGCCGGCGCACATGTGCGCCTCTTGCGGCAGCAGAGGATACCCCATGCGTTGCGGAGGTTCCTTGCAACTGCTCCCGCTCGCGGAGATTGTCGGGAATAAAGACTTGAGCCATCAGACACCTCTTTACCTCCTGACTTTGAGAAGAGGCAGCAGAGAGGAGCCAATGGCGGAGGGCTATCGCCGCAGGGGATTTCTTGGGAGAGTGGGCGGCGCAGCGCGCACGACAGGCCCCTCTGTGCTGCGTACCAGGACAGAGAACAACCATATAGCGCCTGTGAATCGTTGTCCAGGATCGGCGCTCATGCCGTCTCACCTCCTCAGTGTGAAGAAAAAACTCACCAAAAAACGGTCAACCCGCACATACTATATCCTGCCATGGGAACGCTGTCAACCCGAA
>DATGLE010000015.1:0-35578 GCA_035294325.1 Ktedonobacteraceae bacterium
CAGTGTCGAGGACTTGCAGAGCAAGGTCTTCGCGTTTATCGACTACTACAATCGCACGATGGCCAAGCCTTTCAAATGGACCTATCAAGGCAAAGCGTTAATGGTTTAAACTACTGGCGGATTTCCGCCTCAGTGTACTAGTCTCCTAAAAATTCAACGTATCCGCGTTCGAGCAGGCGTACAAGCGTTCGGGCTACCTCCAACTCGCTGCGATGGACCAGGCGGGCTACTTCTTCGATAGTGCGCTGCCCATCCAGCAGGATGAGCACGGCACGATCTCGCCGCTCCATCTGGCACAAAATACGGGGCGTCCTGGCTAGCGGACGCGCACGAAAAATAGCATGAACGCCGTGTTGCGCCATCCCTTCCACATCTATTTTTACCGGAGAAAACGGTAGACATCCGGTAAAGAAGGCGCGGGTTAATGTCATACCCATCTCCTCATAAAATCACATACACCCGGCACCCTGCGCGTGCCTGATCCAGTATTTACCACCGTATATCAATAATGCGCAAGCGGCTATACCTGTTGGGCTAGCCCTTATGGATCTTCCCTGCGATCCTCTCCTTCGCTTACGCGGCAAAGCCGCGCCAGAACGCGGCCTGCGTGAGCCAGAAGCCTGGGCCGTGTGGGCCGCGCCAGCCCTTCGCTTACGCGGCAAAGCCGCGCCGGAGGAGATTGTACAGTGTATGAAAAAGGCGCGAAGCGCCTTTTTCATACACTGTACAATCTCCCTGCGAAGCGCCGCGGGCGCTGAGTCGTATGGGAAAGAGAGGCCCTGAGAACCACATAGCTGCTACGGGATTTGCGTCCAGAGGATAGGGCCGCCGGCATCATTCTTATCGAGTTGCAACAGCGTGCCGTGCTGCGTATCGACCAGGTAGATACCCTCCTGCCCATCACTGACAGCCAGCGCCAGTTGTGATGGTGAGCTGACGGACCAGCTAAACGCGGATGCCGGTCCCTGTAGCCGGAGTGGTTGCGATGCCTTGCTCCCCTGCGCTGCGACGATCAGAACGTGCGTACCCGCGCTATAGGCGAGGCGCTGGCTATCCGGCGACCAGGCGGGGGCAGGGGTGTCGTTCACCCCCATCGCTATCAGCGTATCGACGCCGGTTGCCAGATTGAGAATATGCAGCGTTCCGGCGCCCGATGAGAGCGCATCGAGGTAGCTTACGTACAGCCCATCAGGAGACCATTGCACGGCGCCGACCTGCCTGCCCTGCGTCAGGCGCACTGTAGCGGCGTTGAGATTGACGCTGATGAGATCTCCGGCTGTGCCCGCATGCGACGCGACCAGCAGCCAGGCGCCCAGCCCTTGATTGCCGGCCCGGCTATAGACGGCCCCGCTATAATCTCCTGCCGCCAGCATACGCGGCGCGATCACATCCGCGCCCACACGCTGGAGCCAGAGACTATGAACGTGATCCCCGCTGCCGACGCTCCATGTAATCGCCGGGGCATCAACGCTGCCGGACCAGTCCAGGGTGAGCACCGTATCCGATGGGTTGGCCGCCATCGCCACCGATGAAGCGATAGTGAGCAGCCCATGATTCTGCGTGTTATAATCCAGAATGCCTGTCTTACCATCATGGGTGAACTCGAAAGCGATGCGGACGCCATCGGGCGACCATACCGGGTGCGAGACGCTTCCTTTCATGGGCAGGGGGACTGTATGGACTTCGCCCGTCCCGACATTGTAGATATAGAGGCCAGACGATCCTGTGCCTGCCGGATCGGCGACAAAGGCCAGCATACTGCCATCCGCGGACCAGCTCAGGCCGCTGAGAATACTGGCGCCGGTGCTTGTATCCCAGACCGATGCCGGCGACACGCCGGGTTTGAGCAGCGGCTGCCTGAGAACGGTATCGTTCTGCCCATCGCTGCGCAGCGTATGCACAAAGCCATGTTGTAGATCGATATAAGCGAGCATGTTGCCGGCTGCATGCCCCGGCAGCGGAGTGCGCACGACCCAGTTCTCCGCGACGGTGACGCCTGGCGGCGTCAGGCGCGCGATTCCTCCGCTGCCATCGGTAGGGGCGCTCCAGAGTGCGCCATCGCGCAGGAAGACGAAGCGCGTGCCTGCCGGGAGCGGCCCCTGCTGTAAGCCAGCGGGCGGTGTTATCGCGCCGCTAGTAGTGGTCGCGCCCTGCTGGAGATGCCACAGGTTCCACCCGATGAGGCCGCCAATGCCGAAAGTCAGCAGCAGCGCGGCAGCAATGGCGAGGCGCATAATGCGTATGCTGCGCTTCCAGGTGCTGCTGCCCCCGCGCGCGAACGGATCAAGCGCGGGAGCGTATCTGGTCGGGGTATCGGATGGCGGAGAAGCGTTGCGGCCACCGGGCAGAGCAATCAGTCGCGGGCGTCTGGGATCGTCGTGTTCAACGCGGCGGAACGGGGCTGTTGGCTCGTCGGTTCTGCGCCTGGTTCCGAATGTACCTGTCAGTTCCAGATATTCGGGCGAGGAAAAGAGCCTCTCACGTAGCGAGTGGTTGGGGGCGATACGAGGCAACTGGGAGAGAAGCGTATCGAAGTATTGAAAGTCAGCGAGGATCTGTCTGCATTCCGCGCAAGTTAGCAGGTGAGCCTCAACCTCGCGACGTTCTTGCGGGGCGAGTGCAGCGTCAAGGTAAGCGCTGAGAAGCTCCTTGACCTGCTCGCAATTCATGGTGTTCCTCCTCCGTGTTCCAGAGCGCGATAATGCTCCCGAAACGATTGGCGCGCTCGTGAGAGATACATCTTGACGCCGCTCTCCGCAATATTCAATGCCTGGGCGATTTCACTATAGGAGAAGCCCTCCTGCGTGTACAGAAGGAGAGCCGCCCTGTATTGCTGGGGCATGCGACGGAGGGCTGCACGAACCAGCTCTGTCGTCCCATATATCTCCTGCGGATCTGCACTCTCGACATCGGCCGGTTCATGATCGAGGTCCTGCCAGGGCAACCACGCGATCAACTTGCGACGACGAAGTGCATCATAGGCTGTGTTCGTCGCAATACGGTACAGCCAGGCCGACAACTTCAAGTTCGCATCCATCTTAGGTAGGGCGCGAAACGCCTTTAAAAATGTATCCTGCGTTAGATCATCGGCCTGCTCGCGATCCCCCACCAGATGATATACATAGTTATAGATAGGTGTCTTATATTCGTCGTAGATTTGTTCAAAGGACCAGGAATGCTCCCTGGTTTCCACCCGGGCCATGCGCTACAATCCCTTCGATGGCTACAGTTATCATCTTGTCCGTTCCATGCAAGTGATCGTAGCTCATCTCCGAAGCGACGCGGGCGCCTGCCTCCTGGCAACCCTGCGGGGGCGGAATGGCTTTATCCTTCTGTGTAGTGGAACGGACAACCCGCGCTATCAGTAACATTGCAGAGTAGTCATAGACACTTGCAGTTGCGTGGGGTTTCGTCTATCATGGTAGCATACTCCGGTGGAATTCCGACTATGCTTAACCCTGTTCTTAGTACTATTTGGTGGATGCGAGCTGCTATAACGCTTCCTCCTCGTTAAATAACGGGAGGTTCCGGCAGTTTTTACCATCGCGCGGCTGCGCCGCGCAAGAAATATATGCTGTTGTGTCAGAAAGACGCGAAGCGTCTTTCTGACACAACAGCATATATAGGGCGGGCGCTTGCGGGGAGCCGCCAGAGATAGAAGGCGTAGTGTGGGACCGGCGCGAAGCGCCTTTCTGACACAACAGCGTATATAGGCGGGCGCTTGCGGTGGGCCGCCAGGGATAGAAGGCGTAGTGTGGGACCGGCGCGAAGCGCCGGTCCCACACTAAAAATATATAGGACGAGCGCCGTAGGCGCGAGCAAGCGCAGGTGAAGGAGAAAGTCATTCTATGATTGACCACTATCAGCGTGTACGCACCGTGTGGTGGGAAGAAGACGCACAGGGCGCAAAAGTGTGTATGGTGGATCAATCGCTGCTGCCGCAGGAGGTCGTCTACCTGCGCCTCGATCACGAGCAGCAGGTTGCCGATGCGATTACAACTCTGAAGGTGCGAGGCGCCCCCGCTATCGGAGTGACGGCGGCCTTTGGCATGGCGCTGGCCCTGGCTCGTTTATTGCGCGAGCGAGAAGCGCGTGGAGAGCCGCTGACGATGGACGAGGCGCAAGAGCACCTGCGCGCCGCCGGCGGGCTGCTGCGCCGCACACGCCCGACAGCGGTCAATCTTTTCTGGGCCATCGAGCGCATGCAGCGCCGCGCTGATCGTGCCATCGAGCAGGGCGCATCGCTCCGCGAACTGGCGCGCACCTTGCAAGCTGAAGCCCAGGCCATCGCCGACGAGGACCGCGACGCTTGCCTGAAAATGGGCACTTACGGAGCCGAACTGATCGCCGATGGCGATACGCTGCTGACGCATTGCAATGCCGGAGCGCTGGCAACCGCAGGCTGGGGAACGGCGCTGGCGCCGATCTACGTTGCGAAGCGCGCGGGCAAGAAGATACATGTCTTTGTCGATGAAACGCGCCCGGTGTTGCAAGGTGCACGCCTGACGGCCTGGGAGTTGCAGCAGGAGGGCGTCCCTCTCACATTGATTACCGATAATATGGCGGGGCATTTCATGCGTCATGGCGACATCAGGGCCGTTTTTGTGGGGGCGGACCGCATTGCCGCCAATGGCGATGTCGCCAACAAGATCGGAACCTACAGTGTCGCAGTGCTGGCGCAGGCCCACCGTATTCCTTTCTATGTGGTCGCGCCATGCTCCACCATCGATTTCGCCATCGCGTCCGGCGAAGACATCCCTATAGAACAGCGCAGCCCGGAGGAGGTAACGAGCGTGCGCGGCGCGCAGATCGCTCCCACCGGTGTCCATGTCGCCAACCCCGCCTTCGATGTCACGCCTCATAGCCTCGTAAGCGCTATTATCACGGAAAAGGGTATTGTGCGCCCTCCATATGACACTACCTTGCGCCAGATCTGTTTGGAGCATTATAATCCTGAGAAGGAATATCGTTGATGGATACGGATATCGTGCGAGTCGCCGCTCATTATGCGCAGAGCAGATTGGGAGACGAGGCTTTTCGCTATACGAGCGCGGTTGTTGCGAATTGTAAAATGCTGGCTCTACAACTCGAAGCCGAGGAGGAACATACCCCGCCTGTAGATATGGAAGCGCTGGTGATCGCTGCTTATCTGCATGATATCTCTATTGCCGAGTACGGTTTGCGCGATCACCAGCGTATGTCCGCGGCGCTGGCGGTTGAGTTCTTAAGGTCGCAGGGCTTCCCTGCGGAGCGTATCAAAAGGGTGGAGCAGGCGATTCTGCTGCATACGGAGGCCGTTCCCGCCGACCAGCGCGCAGCGGTCCCTCTGGAGGGGCTGATCCTGTATGACGCGGACAAACTGGGGCGACTCAGCGGGTTGTCAGTGGTGACTGCATTGATCCAGCTGGGTTCTATCCGTCCCAATGACTCGCTTTCGGGCGAGGATCTGACCACCGTTTTGCGTCAGATTGAGGAGCATTTTATCGATCTCTATCATTCCTTGCATACGCAGCCGGCGCGTGAGTTAGCGCGTGATAAGTTTAACAACACGCTGGCTTTTCTCGATGGCGTGATTGAGCACCTGAGCGAGGCCACGCCGGTCTAGGATTACCTGGCGACCACAAGGGACGCCACTACATTACTATATTGTGGAGTTTGGCTGTGTCTATTCTCGTTGTTGGCTCTGTAGCCCTTGATAATATTGAAACCCCTTTTGCTCATGTAGAGAACGTTCTTGGGGGTGCTGCATCATATTTTTCGACTGCGGCTTCGCTCTACAATCAGGTTAATCTGGTAGCCATCGTTGGCAGTGATTTTCCGCATGAGTATCTCGACTTCTGGCGCAGCCGCCGCGTGAATCTGAGCGGCCTCCAGATCCAGGAAGGCAGAACGTTCCGCTGGAGCGGGCGCTATCACATGGATATGAACACGCGCGACACGCTGGATACGCAATTAGGCGTCTACGCGAATTTTCATCCCGTCATCCCCGAAGAATACAAGCAGAGCCAGCTTGTCTTCCTGGCGAATATCCAGCCCGAATTGCAGATGGAAGTGCTTTCGCAGATGCCGCGCCCGCGCCTCACGGTCCTCGATTCGATGGAACTGTGGATTATGACCGAGCGCCCGCAGTTGAGCGAGGTCATCAAGCGCGTGGATATGCTCTTAATGAGCGAGGAAGAAGTGCGCCAGTATACCGATCAGCCGAGCATCGTTACCGGAGTGCGCCAGCTTTTTAGCCTGGGCCTGAAATACGTGGTGGTCAAGCAGGGAAGCTACGGAGCGCTGCTCTTCGGGGCCGATGGCTCCTATTTTAGCGCGCCGGCCTACCCGCTGGAAGAGGTTATCGATCCTACAGGGGCGGGCGATGCCTTTGCCGGCGGCATGCTCGGCTATCTCTCGGCAGTCGAGCCGCGTGCCGACGGTAGCTATGCCTTCGCCGACCTCAGACGCGCGGTGGTGCATGGCAATATCCTCGGCTCTTTTGCCTGTGCCGCCTTCAGCATCGATTGCCTGCGCACGGTGACAATGGATGATGTGGCTACACGCTACAAGGCGCTGGTGGCCTGCTCGCACTTCGACCAGGACTGGCGCCACAGTTGAATGTTGTACAATAGTTGACAAACTATCATGCTATCCCGGAGAGGATGTCTGACTTCCGTGACCGCGCAAGGAAGAGAGTTTGTTGTGTGAGCAATGCGCGAAGCGCATTGCTCACACAACAAACTCTCTAAAGCGAGCGCCGCAGGCGCGAGCAAGGAATTGAATTGGGGACCAGCCATCCTCTGATAGAGAAGGAGAATATATGACGACTTCGATACGTGGAGATGTTAAAGATATTTCGCTGGCTGCGCGCGGCAGAGGCCGCATCGAGTGGGCCGCGAAAGATATGCCGGTGCTGCGTCTCATTCGTGAGCGCTTCACCAAAGACCAGCCCTTGAAGGGCGTGCGCATGTCTGGCTGCCTGCATATTACCACCGAGACGGCCAATCTGGCGATTACCTTGAAGGCCGGCGGCGCCGATCTCGTGCTCTGCGCTTCCAATCCCCTCTCGACCCAGGATGACGTTGCCGCCGCACTGGTGAACGAATACGGCATTCCGACCTATGCTATTAAGGGCGAGGACGAACAGACCTATTATCGCCATATCAATGCCGCGCTCGATCACAAGCCAAATATGACGATGGACGATGGCTGCGACCTGGTTTCCACGCTGCATACATCCCGCACCGAGCTGATCCCGGATGTCATCGGCGGCATGGAAGAGACGACAACGGGCGTTATTCGCCTGCGCAGCATGGAGAAGAGCGGCGTGCTCAAGTTCCCGGTGCTGGCGGTGAACGATTCGGACACCAAGCATCTCTTCGATAACCGCTACGGCACGGGCCAGAGTTCGATAGACGCGATTATCCGCGCGACCAATATTCTGCTAGCGGGGCGCACTGTCGTTGTCTTTGGCTACGGCTGGTGCGGGCGCGGCGTCGCCTCCCGCGCGCATGGCATGGGCGCCAGCGTAATCGTGACGGAGGTCGATCCGGTGCGCGCTCTGGAGGCGGTCATGGATGGCTACCGCGTGATGCCGGGCGTCGAGGCTGCGGCGCTGGGCGATATCTTCGTGACGGTGACGGGCGATATCAATGTAATTGATCGCGAGCACCTGGAACGCATGAAGGATGGCGCACTCGTCGCCAATTCCGGGCACTTTAACGATGAGATCAACATTCCGGCGCTGGAGCAGTTGTCGGTCAGCAAGCGGCGCGTGCGCGATTTCGTCGATGAGTACACTTACGCCGATGGCCGCCATATTCACCTGCTGGCGGAGGGACGCCTGGTCAACCTTTCGGCAGCGGAGGGACATCCCGCGAGCGTGATGGATATGAGCTTTGCGAATCAGGCGCTCGGCTCCGAATACATGCTTGCCCATGCGAAGGAGTTGCAGCCGCGCGTCTACACGCTGCCCGCCGAACTGGACCGGGAGATCGCCCGCCTCAAGCTCAAAGCGATGGGTGTGCGCATCGATACGCTCACAACTGAGCAGGAGACGTATCTCAATTCCTGGGAGTCAGGAACGTAAAGCGCGGGTCCGGTCATGTCATCCTCTTGCGGCAGCGAAGGATGACATGACGGATGGTGGGTGGTACAAATCATCATCACACAGCAATATATGGAGGTCCGGTACAGCGACTTTTCAACGGCCCTGAGCCAGATTCAAGGAGGAACTTACAGGGATGCCAGAGTCAACACACTTTACAGATGCCGGTGTCCCGCCCACCGGGGCGGCTGGTAGCGACGGCAACACCTATCTATTTGATCCCGAAGATCCGGTTGAACTGGCCCGCCTGATAAACGTAGACCGCCTGGTTACGCGGATTATGGGCGGGCCTCTGTCCGGTCTGACTGAGAAAGAGATTGCCGGGCTGCGCAACGTGATCGATCTGGGTTGTGGCCCTGGCGGCTGGGTGCTCGATGTCGCCTTTGAGCATCCTGATATCGAAGTGGCCGGCATCGATATCAGCAAAGCGATGATCGATTACGCCAATGCACGCGCACGTTCACAGGAACTGACCAATGCCTCCTTTGGCATCATGGATATTAGCAAGCCGCTTGAATTCGCCGACGGCTCCTTCGATCTGGTCAACGCACGCTTTCTAAGCGCCGTGCTGACTCGCAAAGCCTGGGAACCTTTTATCCGCGAAGCGACGCGCATCGTGCGCTCCGGTGGTATCCTGCGCCTGACCGAAATGATCGGTCTGACGCTCAGCACCAGCGCAGCACTTTTAGAGTTGAATAAGCTCTCCTATCAGGGTATGTGGCAGATGGGCTATGGTTTCTCCCCCAATGGAGGCGCGCCAGCCGTCTCGGTTGTGCTGCCCCATCTGCTGCGCCGCGCCGGCTACCAGGGCGTTCAGCACCGCGCTCACGTCCTGGAGTTCTCGGCGGATACGGAGAACTGGGCCGATTTCTATCGCAACCTTGAAGTCTTCTGGCTGCTGAGCAAGCCGCGCCATGTGCAATCGGGGGCGATAACGGAGGAAGATTTTGACCGCCTCTACCAGCAGGCGCTCAGGGATATGCAGCAGCCCGATTTCTGTGGTATGTGGCATCTGGTGACGACGTGGGGTACGAAGCCATAGAGCCGCAGGGCTATGTAATGCTCGCCAGAGTCGGGGGTCAAGGGGGCGGCCGCCCCCTTGCGGGGCGCGGGGTGTCCCCGCCCAGACTCTTCCTTTCGGGCGTGGCGTGGGGAGCATTACATAGCCCTGATAGAGCCGCAGGACGATTGACAGGCAGCCCAACTGTAGCGTAAAATGTATGTAATCAGTAAAAATAAGTTACTGCCAGCACACCAACAACCGAACAGATCAATGAGATCACTCTCATCAAGAGAGGTGGAGGGAAACGGCCCGACGAAGCCCGGCAACCCACCCGCTACCATGCGGGAAGGGTGCCAATTCCGGCGGAGTATTCCGCAAGATGAGGGGAATGCGCAAACATGCCAGGCCCCTGAAATGCAGGGGCTTTTTTTTATCCTTTTTTAGTATGCTTTGAAAGGGAGACCACGCATGAGCAGTTTCATGGACAGTCCAAAGTTGTTTTTCACCAGCGAGTCGGTTACAGAGGGCCACCCGGACAAGCTCTGTGACCAGATTTCGGACGCGGTTCTCGACGCGATTATCACCCAGGATCCGCAGGCGCGCGTTGCCTGTGAGACGGCGACGACAACCGGCCTCGTGCTCGTCGCCGGCGAGATCACCACTTCCGCATGGATCGACATGCCGGCGGTGGTGCGCAAGACTATCGAGCAGGTCGGCTACATCAACGCCGAATATGGCTTCGATTATCGCACCTGCGGCGTTGTTACTTCGATTGGTAAGCAATCTGCTGACATCGATCTGGGCGTCAGCCGTTCCCTTGAAGTCAAGGATGGCCTGACAACGCTCACGGATGACGAACTGGAGCGCATCGGCGCCGGCGATCAGGGCATGATGATTGGCTTCGCCTGCAATGAAACCCCTGAATATATGCCAATGCCGATCAGCCTTGCTCACAAGCTCACACGCCAGCTCTCGCTGGTCCGGCGTAAGTCCTGGGCCGGCAGCGGCCCGATGGCCTACCTGCGCCCGGACGGCAAGAGCCAGGTCACGGTGCAATATGAGTATGGGCGCCCGGTGCGCGTGGATTCGATTGTGGTCTCCACACAGCATGCCGAATATGTCGATAAAGAACAGATTCGCAGCGATGTGATCGAATATATCATCAAGCCAGTTGTTCCCGAAAATCTGCTCGATAGCAAAACGAAGATCTTTGTCAATCCCACCGGTCGCTTCGTCACGGGAGGGCCAATGGGCGACGCGGGCCTGACCGGTCGCAAGATTATCGTCGATACCTATGGCGGCATGGCCCGTCATGGCGGCGGCGCTTTCAGCGGCAAGGATCCAACCAAAGTAGATCGCTCGGCCTCTTATGCGGCGCGTCATATCGCTAAGAACCTCGTTGCGGCCGGCCTGGCTGATCGCCTGGAGCTTCAGGTCTCCTATGCCATCGGCGTCGCGCGCCCACTCTCGCTCTTCGTTGAGACCTTCGGCACGGGCAAGGTCTCCAATGAGGAGATCCTGCGCCTCATCAACGAGCACTTTGATCTACGCCCGGCGGCGATCATCCAATCGTTGAACCTGCGCCGTCCCATCTACCAGCCCACGGCGGCCTTTGGTCACTTTGGTAGGACCGATATCGATGCGCCGTGGGAAGAACTGAATAAGGTGCCGATGCTGCGCAAAGGCGCCGGTGCGAACGTAGAGAGCAGCGGCCAGGCCGCCTCGTAATCTGAATAGTTCGGGTGGTCTATCGCGAAAAGGATAATTGGCAGAACAAGCTCCTCGCCGGAGATTGTTCCGCCAATTATCCTTTTCGTGGCTTGTCGTATAATGAGGCGGAACGGATATGCGGATTATCTGACTGCTTTGCTATAGAGAAGAAAGGGTGCAACACGATGGACTTTTCACTCAACGATGAGCAAATAGCCATTCGTAACACTTGCAGGGAATTCGCTGAACAGGAAATAAAGCCTCGTGCGGAAGAGATGGACGCGACTGGAAAATTCCCCTATGACCTGATTCGCCAGATGGGAGAACTGGGATTGCTGGGATTACCTTTCCCCGAGGAGTATGGCGGTGCTGGAGCGGATTTCCTCTCCTACTGCATCGCTATCGAGGAGATCTCGCGCGGCGATGTCTCGGTGGGTATCACGATGGAGGCGCACACTTCGCTGGGGGCCACCCCCTTCCATTTCTTCGGCTCTCACGAGCAGAAAGAGCGCTACCTGGTGCCGCTGGCGCGCGGGGAGCAGTTGTGGGCCTTCGGCCTCACCGAGCCTGAGGCTGGCTCCGACTCCGGCGGGACGCGCACGCGTGCGGTGCTGCGCGACGGGCAGTGGCACATCAACGGTGCGAAATGCTTCATCACCAATGCTGGCACCGATATGAGCGCCGGGGTCACGATCACTGCCGTCACGGGCACGACTGCCGACGGCCACAAAGAGATCACCAACTTCATCGTGCCCCGGGGAACGCCCGGCTATATCATCGGCAACGCCTACAAAAAAATGGGCTGGAAGGCTTCGGATACACGCCCGCTCACCTTTGAGGATTGCGTTGTGCCCGAAGAGAATATCCTGGGGGAGCGCGGCGACGGTTTCAAACAGTTCATGATGATCCTCGATGCCGGACGCGTCGCTATTGCCGCCCTCTCGGTTGGATTGGCGCAGGCATGCCTGGATGAAGCGCTGAGTTACGCGAAGCAGCGCAGGCAATTCGGCCAGCCGCTCAGCAAGTTTCAGGCCATCCAGTTCAAGCTGGCCGATATGGATACTGAGATCGAGCTGGCACGCCTGATGTATTACAAGGCGGCGTGGCTGCACATGCAGGGCAGGCCCTATACGCGCGAAGCCTCGATGGCGAAGCTCTTCGCCTCCGAGACGGCCAAGCGCGCCGCTGACCAGGCCGTTCAGATTCATGGCGGCTACGGCTTCATGGACGAGTACCCGGTCTCGCGCTACTGGCGCAGCGTCAAGGTCAACGAAATCGGCGAGGGCACCAGCGAGGTGCAGCGCATGATTATCGCGAAGCAGTTGGGGTGCTGAGGAGAATCAGGGTTTTGCTTGACTGGTGGCAATGCTTCCTGTAAACTCAGCCCGGATATGAGCGTTTAATTTGCGCAAAGGAGGCCGGGCTATGGATATCAACCCACCCGTGACACCCGCGAAATCCTCATCCTCATACGTTGAGAATATCAAGCATGCACTTGGCGGCATGCATGTTCAATTCCCCAAATTTAAACACGCGCAGCATGGTCCCATCCTCAATGTCAATGAGGTCGCTGACGAGCGCCTGACACTGGGGCAGAGGATTGCCGATAAGGTTGCCTCTAATATGGGAAGCTGGCACTTTATTATTGCTCAGGCATCGATCATGGTGCTGTGGGTGTTTCTTAATGTAGTACGCTGGTTCTATCACTTTGATAGTTATCCCTTTATACTGCTCAACCTCGCAATGAGTGCACAGGCTGCTTTTGCTACACCTCTTATCATGATGTCGCAGAATAGGCAGGCGCAGAAGGATCGCTTGACGGCGGAGAACGACTACAAGACCGATGTGAAGGGCGAGGAAGAGATCTGCCACATCATGGATCACCTCGATCACCAGGACGCGCTGATCCTCCAGGTCGTGCAGCATATCGAGGGGCAGAACCAGCATCTGGATCGTCTTGATACGCTCACTCTCCAGGTTGTGCAGAGGTTGGAGGAGCAAAACCAACGGCTGGCGGCGCAGCACCAGGAGATATTGAACTGGCTGAGCAGGCGCGATCCGCAGATAGCGGCGGAACTCGTCAATAAAATCAATCAGAACCCTGAAAAGCAGCAGGATGCAAAGTAATCAAAACAAGTATTTGGTGCGGGTCGACGATTACTGGCCCTGGGTAGCTCTATCGGGCCAGTTGAAGGCCATGAACGTCACGCTCAGAGCCGGGGTGCTGGCCTGATTGGGCGTCGTGTTGTTATTGAGGCTGGTGTTCAGCGCCCATACCGCTGTATCTCCGTTGACCGCCAGGAAATCAGCATTCTTTGGCACCGTGCCCGGGCCAACGGTTACGGGCTGGCCTGCCACGACATCATACATCTGGAAGCCCTTATCGCTATCCTGCCAGAGCAGGAAGCGCGAGCCTCCCTGCGGTGCCGCAGCCTGCCCGTTGCTATCGAATGGGAGCTGGAGTGGCATATAGTTTGCCAGTGAGTACGCTTGCAATGTGCCCCGGATAGATTCGTCAGGTTGGGGCGTGTAGAGCTGCGGATCGCTTCTTGCGATAGCAGGCGTGTTCGAGAGATTAGAAATCGTTGCGGGCGTAGCAGACGGTTCGGCTGTAGCGGTGCTATTCGGCGTTGCCTGGGCCACAGCGGTTGCGCTGGTGCTGGCCGGGCTGGCACCGCTGGGATTTGTGCTCAGCAGGAAGAGCGTGTTATCGACCACCTGCGGGTGGAACGACATCTCATCGGAGCGGAACAGAGACTTCGTAACCTCCTTGTGAGGCAGCCAGCGGCCCGGCCCCGGCAGGGCATCGCTTATCTGCTGCGTCCAGATGTTGCTGTGCGGCGTGCCATCATCCGCGAACCACTCCTCGGACCAGAAGATGCTGGTTCCATCGCTATTGGCCGTCGGCGATGAAATGATATGACCGTTGCTCGCCGTAGCAATTTCGCTCGCAACCGGGTCCTTCCCTGGCGTCAACTGGTATTGCAACAGGTGTGACTTGCCCTTCGCATCAATTGTGGCTAGCAGCAGGCCATCCTTCGTAAACCAGATGCCCTGCACAGGTGTATGTACCCAGTCGGGGACGACGCTTTCATCGAAGGTATCCTTGAGCAGCGTCAGTGGCTGCGCGGTCCCGGTTGTTGTTGCCTGATCCTGACCGGTAGGAAGCGCGTGCAGGCTCCACTTGCGCGTAATGCTATGGCTGTCATGGATCGTGTGATGAAGGGAGATCTTACTGGCCGTCTGATCGGGCATATCGAACTCCAGCCAGAGCAGCCAGTTTTGCGAGCTTCCCAGCACGAACAAGGGATTCTCGCTGGCTGTATCCAGCAGCGGTATGCTGAACTGCGTCTTCCGATCTACCTCGGATAGCATCCAGCCTGCGCCATTATCCCCGTATGCAGTATAGTAAATATAGTTGCGGTCAGCTACCGCGCTGGCTACATGCGGATACTCCGTCGTTGCCGTATAGGTCGCCATTGCCACCTGCGATGACTTGACAATGCTGGAGGTGGTAGCCGCGGGAGGCGCACTGCCGTGGCTGGCGAGCAGCAGCAGCGAGGTCAGGCCGCCCATCATCATCACCATCAAGAATGCGGCTGCCATACCCAGGATAGCCAGGTGATTGGAGTAAGAGAAAAGGCGGCGCCTGGCCTGGGGCCGGATAATGGGCAGAGGTCCCGTTTCGGCGCTGGAAAATGCGGCAAGAGCATCGGTCTGTGGCGTTCGCTGCGCCTGGTCCTGTAGATATGGGAAGAGAAAGGTCGGGATGGGTTGAGAGGTTGCCGAGGTCGGGGTACGCTGGATAAAACGCGCATGCTCAGCCGCCAGCGACTGCATCAGCCGGCTATACGCCTCGGGCGGTGGCTCGATGGGCGGTAGCGAACGCAGACGCTCACCCACAAAATTGTACTGATTAAACGCCTGCCGGCATTCAGCGCAACCCATCAGGTGTACTTCTAACTCGGTAGTATCCGCCTGATCGTTTTTTAGTTCGCGATAGATGGCGAGCAATGCTCGCGCCTGACTACAGTTCAATCTTCACCGACCTCTTTGTTGTACAATCCGATAAAGCGTTCCCGCGCGCGCATCAAGCGCATTTTCACCGCCGATGGACTGATATTGAGCACCTGCGCGATCTCCGCACAGGAAAGCCCATCATTCTCGTATAGCCACAGGCAGCTTGCATACTTCTGCGGCATCTGGCTCAATACGCGCTCAACGATTTCGCGCTCGGCTACGCGGCTCTCGAAGCGTCCACCATCGTAGCCGCCGCGCTCATAGAGAGCGTTTACCGCGCTTGAGCGGGATTCATGCATCTCATCGCCGCTGCCAAAATCCGATGATGCGTTGCCGGACTCTGAGACCATCCCCGCGCCGATGCCACGATCTTCATTAAACAGCGAGAGCGGCAGCCAGGAGATCAGACGCCGGCGGCGCAGCGTAT
Source organism: Ktedonobacteraceae bacterium (assembly GCA_035294325.1). Taxonomy (GTDB): domain Bacteria; phylum Chloroflexota; class Ktedonobacteria; order Ktedonobacterales; family Ktedonobacteraceae; genus DATGLE01. The sequence goes on from DATGLE010000015.1 coordinate 15,250, forward strand.
CGGTTGTCGTGTTGGCCGCAATACGATAGAGCCAGGCCGAAAGCGCCCCCGGCTGTACGACTGTACCTCCCAGCAGGGCTTTATATGCTTTTACGAATACATCTTGTGCGAGGTCATACGCCTGCTCCCGGTTGCCGATCAGGTGATAGATAAAGTTCGTAATCGGCGTCTGATAGCGGAGAAAGATAGCCTCAAAGTCCGCTACGTCCACGCGTTCGACCTGCTCCGCCGTGGCGGGCGCAGGTGATGGGGCAAGCGCGCCCTCGTCCTTCTCGCCATCGTGAGTATCCTCGTTGGCCGGTAACTGACTGGTTGTGCGGCCCGAGCGTTCCCCCTCCAATGGCGAGCGTAGACTGCTATTCGTATGGTACAAACGGATAGAGGTATCCATTGGTTACATCAGCCTTATTCAGATATAGAGAGGTCGAACATAATATTGATAAGCCCAGTATATGTCAGTAGCATAACACATTTGTCCAGACAATGCTGTGATCCGCTAAACAATTGGGAAAGATAGCACACAAAGTTCTCTATCTGCCTCTATTTAATACGCCTGTCGCCCTGCTTTTGTTACTGAGAGGGCGCCTCTCTGCACCATTGCTGGCCTCGCGCCTGCGGCGCTCGCCGGATGAAGGATGGGATGTGGGCACAGGCGCATTGCGCCTGTGCCCACATCCCATCCTTCATCCGTGGAGTGGCTGCGCCCTCCGACAGGTTCGACAGGGGAGCATCCCATCCTTCATCAGCGGAGAGGCTGCGCCCTACCAGGGATATATTGTGTTGTGTTGGACAATGCGCGAAGCGCATTGTCCAACACAACACAATATATCAGGCGAGCGCCGCAGGCGCGAGCCAGCAATGAGGGCGAGAACCTGGCACACTCTAAGGAATAGTAGAGCACAGGGCCGGCTTCACAGAGCGGCCTTGATGTAGAGATGCGAGAAGGCTATTTCGGCCCCCTGATCTTCCACGTAGAGGCCCACCCTGCCCGACAGGAGGGGCGATTTTGAGGTATCCGTAACAGGCTTGCCGACGGGCTGGTTATTGATGTAGAAGCTAAAAGTGTTGCCCTTTGCCTGAATAGTCACAACATTACTCTGGCCGGGCATTGCCGACAATGAAGGCGCGGGACCGCCGGCCAGCCTCTTCCAGAGCGTCTTACTGTCGCCATCATAGCGCAGGAAGACATACTGACCGCCCGCCGTCGGATCTATCTCAAAAAGGTAGTAGTGTGACTGGTCGGCAGTGGAACGGAATATTACGCCGTAGAAGTCCGCCTCGCCCACAGGAGCATGGATCTGCTGCATACTCACGGTCAGGCTGAAATTGTCGAAATAGTGAGTCTGGCAGAGCGCCAGGGCAACGTATTGAGAAGAGTTGTTGAGAATATGATAACGCTGCTGGCTATCGTAGAAGAACGTGCGGCTCACGGGCCAGTCGTTGCAATATGTCAGGTAATCGACATTACTGGTATTGCTCGTTGCCGTTATGGCCTCATTAACCTTTGTTGTAGAAATCAGCGGGCGCACCTTGCTCGTTTGCGTGGTCAGGCGCATCACGAGGAAACTGGCCCCGGCAAGCAGCAGTATGAGCAGGACAGCGACGCTGACTGTACGTACCATCTTCGCGCTGCGTGTGGGCCTGACGCGGATGAGCGGATTATGCGCTATCAGCGCAGGCTGAGAACTGCTGCCGACGTGACCGGGGTTGCCGGGCAGAACGGGAGTGTGTCTCAGGCTTACCGTTGCCATCTTTTCAGATGCGGCGCTGGCTTTAGCGAAGGCCGTGCTTAGCTCCCCTGCCGTTTGAAAGCGCTTGTCTGGCTCTTTAGCGAGCGCTTTCTGGATCACCTGGTCGAGCGCGGGCGTAATATCCGCGCGTATCAGAGCCAGCGAGGGGGGAGGCTCATGCACATGGAGCAGGGCAAGCGCGATAGTCGAATCGGCTTTGAAGGGCAGGCGCTTCGCCAGCAGGTAGAAAAGCGTTATGCCGAGCGAATAGACATCCGAGCGGCCATCGAGCGCACGTCCCATCGCCTGTTCCGGGGAGATATAGTCGGGGGTTCCCATCAGCGATTCCGGGCCTTTACTCATAGTCTGCGCGGTCAGTGAACCCGGCTGCATGACGCGTGCGATCCCGAAGTCCGAGAGCGCGATGTTCCCCTCGCTGTCGAGCAGGATATTCGCCGGCTTGACATCGCAGTGTATACAGCCATGCGTATGCGCGTAATCCAGCGCCGAGGCGATCTGCTCAAGGTACCACTGCGCCTCCTGCAAGGAGAGCGCGCCATGCCTGGAGATATACTCCGACAGCGTGCCCCCCGCCATATAGGGCATGATAATATAGGGCAGGCCATCCTCTTCCCCATAGGCGAGAATCGGCATGATATTGGGATGATCCAGCTTGCTGGCGGCCTCGGCTTCGCGCAGAAAGCGCCTGTAGAAGTCCCTCTGCATCTTCGCATCCATATTGGCGCGCGGCAGGAAGACTTTCACGGCAACCTTCTGCTCACTAAAGCGCATCTGACCGAGAAAGACTGCGCTTGAGCCGCCGTAGCCCAGCAACCTTTCGAGCACACAGTTAGCCAGCACTTTCCCGATAAGATGCTGTCCTCTGGTTGCGGTCACACTACAGCTCCTCTCCAGTTCCCCCCGACAGAGAGAACCAGGCGCAGGTATTAGAACATAGCAGGCATCTCGGACACCGAGTTAAACCGGGGGTAAAAACGTCCCCAGGGTGATATACGTTGGCCCGGCTCTTTTTGTTGCGTTAAATTGTAAATTTGCCCTTGCGCATAATGACGCGGCCATCCACTTCAATAGTGCAGCCTGTCGGAATCACATCCACATGGATCTGCGCATCCCAGTCGGCTCCGGTAAACTGTGGATAAGGATTGCCAAACGCGACATGCAGGCCCGGCATCTTCTCATCCTGCAAGAGATTGCCGCTCAGGCGCTTGAGACTGGTGAGCGTGCCGATGGCGAACTCACCGGCGCGGTTGCCGTTGGGAACAGAGAAAAGGTAATCGCGCACCTCCTGCGCCAGTGCGGCATTTTCGCTGCTGACCCCAGTAATATAGCCACCTTTCACCTTGATGACCAGCGGTTGCTCCAGCACGCCGTACTTTTCTGAGAAGTAATCGCCGAGCACGTCGCAGACGAGCACGCCATCAAGGGTGGCGGGAGCCGTGTAGACTTCGCCCTCGGGCAGATTTCCCCATTTGCCCTGCTCATGATAGCGGCCATGACAGGGGATCCAGTGCCAGTCCTTGTGGAAAGTGGCAGTGACATCGCTGCCCTTCTCCGAGGTCACATGGATGCTCTTCGCATTACGCACAAGATCATAGACCTGATTCGTCAGGCTGAATACTTCATCGTAATCGGCACACATACCTTCGGCCATCAGCCTTTCGTCAATACCGATCATGTGTCCGTGGCGCACTTTAAGTTCTGTAGCCAGGAAAGGCAGCAGCGGGATGCGGAACGCGATCTCACCCGGCTGCGCGGTGGCGATATAGTATGTTACGCTGGGACGTGCCTGGATGAGATCGTTGCGCAGTTCGTCGGAGAAGACCTTCAAGGGCCGTTGCCCATAATGTTCGAGGAAATGCACGCTTACATCGGCGTGCTTTGCCAGCGCGGCGGCGGCCACGCGCTGCGCGATACCTTCGCGGGCGTAGTCGGTGATGATAAAGACGCGATCCCGACCGGTGACGCCCATGCAGCGCACCGCGTTCTCGGCACCGAGTTGCAGTCGCTCTTCAAAGGTGAGCGCCTGGAGATCCGTCCCTCGCTGATTGACGAGAGGCCCGCTCGTTTTACCTGACATTAACTTATACCTCGTTTCATTGATCTATGAATATAAAAGGGGAGACGCCAGAAGGCATGGCCTCCTTGTGCTCTCCCAGGTTCGCGGAAATATCAAGCTGACAGCTATCTTTTATCAGGATCTAATACGTCTCAGCCTGACAGGGTGTAACATCTGCCACTCCTTTTGGCTGTGTCACCGGCATGCTTTGGCTGGCGTCTGCCTCTGGCTAAGATTAGCCTCTATACGTTATTATGCAGAGAGGCAATATATCAGCCTTTCTATATTTCAGCTTGAGTGTATCCGATTGCCAGCGCCATCGCATGCTCGCGCCTGCGGCGCTCGCCCGTTGGAGGACGTGGTATAGAACATGCGCGAAGCGCATGTTCTATACCACGTCCTCCGGTGATGGCGCGGCTTTGCCGCGCGAATGGCCGGGAGATGGCGAAGGAGCGGGGAATCAGGCACCACCCTTGAGAAAGAGAGTTCCGTAATATGGCAGACGCACAGGCAACCCATCTTTATCGCGCTATTCATGCTCAACCGGAGGCAGTACGCACGCTGCTGGCGGACCAGGGGGATCCCGCGCGGGCTGCGGAGAAGCTGGCCCGGGCCGGGCGCATCCTGATCGCCGGCATCGGGACCAGCTTTCATGCCACACAGGTCGGCGAATATTTGCTCCGCATGGCGGGCGCCGACGCCTGGGCCGTGCGCTCCTTTGAGTTTGTCAACTACCCGCGCCCGCTGCGCTCCGATGATGCCGTTATCGTCATCAGTCATCGTGGCAGTAAAATGTTTAGTGCGATGGCGGTAGAACGGGCGAAGGATGCAGGAGTGCATACTATCGCGATCACCGGCAAGAATACGAAACTGCCGCGAGCCGATATCATGCTGGAAACCGTGGAGCAGGATCCTTCACCGACCAACTCTATCAGCTACGTTGGTGCGCTGACCCGTCTTGCCCAGATAGCAGCCCGGTTGGCGTCCCTGACGGGCTATGCTGAGCAGGCGCAGGCGCTGGAGCGTGGTCTGTCTCAGACGCCTGCGCTGATGGAGAACATTCTGGCCCGGGAGGATGAGGTCCGGCAGGTGGCCCAGGAGGCAGTGCAGCGGCGCATCTATTTCGTCGGCGGCGGGCCGAATGCTGCCACGGCGACGGAAGGCGCGCTGAAGGCGAAGGAGGCTTCCTATGTGACGACGGAAGGCTTCGAACTGGAACAATTTCTGCATGGACCGGAGATGGCCCTGGAGGCCGAAGATCTGCTTATTCCGATCAATGTTGCGGGTGCCGCTCAGCAGCGTATGGCGGATCTACTGCTGGCGATGAGCGAGGTGAGCGAGCGCGTCTGGCTGATCGGCGCGATTCCCAATGCCGAAACGGAAGCGCTCTTCCAGCGTCCGGGATGGTCACGCTTCGCGCTCGCGGATAGCACGACGCTGTCGGCTTTCCCCGAAGCGCTGACGCCGCTGCTGGCGGCGCTGCCTGTGCAATTGCTCTCGAACTTTCTGGCGGCGGCACGGGGCACCAACGCGGATAGCTTCCGGCAGGACCACGAACCCTATAAGCGCGCGCGCACGCGGCTCCAGCTTTAGATGTAGAGACGCGGCTTGCGGGCGTCTCATCGATGGTTGTGTAGAGACGCGGCTTGCGGGCGTCTCATCGATGGTTGTGTAGAGACGCGGCTTGCGGGCGTCTTATCGATAAAGACAAGATGTAGAGACGCCCGCAAGGGGTGTCTCTACATCTTGTCTTTATCGATATTTTAAAGCAATTTTTTGCTTTGCGAATAATGCCCGTTCTGTTTTGCCCTCCTGTGGATGTCCGATAGAGGATCTTCTGCATCATCCTCGTCGGTATTAGGGAGCGGATCGTTGGGCGGTTCTGCGGAAACGGAGTCAGGTTTCAAAGGCACCCAGGCATTCATTGCCCTGGCATCTATTCTTCTGTGCGCGAAATAACGTTTCCCCAGTTCGATGCCGCCCCACGCGAGAATAAGCACGGCTACCACAAAGCCTATATAGGTTATCACAGTTGGATTCATGCACTGCATTCCTTTTGTTTGAGCATCCAGGCGGACAATCAGGCATTGACAATTGTAGCTTTTCAGCAACTGCGGCGTCAAGTTCCGACGCCACCGCCTGATCGCGCCTGCGGCGCTCGCCGAATGTTGTGTGGTGAGAAAAATGCGCTGCGCGCATTTTTCTCACCACACAACATTCTTTGCGCGGCAGAGCCGCGCCATTGTCCGGCGCGAGAGAGCGGGGACAGTGAGTATCAAACGTTCTCTTACATCGTGGTAATCGTGCCGTCGGTGTTGACGCGGATTGGCACCGCAGGTAATGGACGGGGGGCAGGTCCGTCAAGCACTTTCGCGTTGTTTGCGGGATCAAACATGGAGAAGTGGAGCGGGCATACAATCAACTGCTTCTGAGGATCGTAATGCACAATAACGCCTTCATGTGTGCAGATCTTTTCATAGGCCACAAATTTTCCGCCCGGCAGGTGGATGAGCATGCTCATCTTGCCATCCGCCGGGTTGGTGAAGTCAGAGGCCGAATTGAGCGCCAGCTTCGTGGAGCCAATGACGGCCCCGCTATGGCCTGGCGTTGAGTTCGGCTTCGGTGTGGTTGCCTGCGTTCCCGTCGCTTTGCCTTTGGTCGACTTGATCTGCATCTGGCCGGCGGTCCCTGTCTGCGTCGCCCCCTGTGTCTTCGTTGTATTGTGCGGTCCCAGCATCTGCTGTGCCGAATGGATAAGGCTTCTGTTGACGATAATCGCGGCCCCGGCCGCGATTACTCCACCGGAGACGAGCGCGGCCACGGCCTGGCGCCGGCTCAGGTTCAGGCTATTGCCTCGCCTCCTGTTCCTGCCCCTGCCGGGACCTGATGGTCGCGTTGGGCGGGGCTGCATCGTGCCAGGCTGCGGATTCCAGCGCTCGCGCTCAGGATCCGAGAGGCGGAGCGAATTTTCGTAGGGAGGCTGTTCCCACCAGCCGGGTGACATGGCTGCGGGCATATTTCCCCGGCGCGGCGGCGGGGGTGGGGATAGCGGTTCTGCTGCCACTGTCTTTTCCCGTGGTGGCTCATATTGCAATGGAGGCGGGGGTGGCAGCGTTGGCGCTGGCTGTGCCGGCGCGCTGCGCTGTGCTGTTGACGCATCTACAGCGGGCAATTGCCCGGTGACGATGGGGGGGACCAGTTGCCAGGAGTCTGTGACGCCCGCCGGGCGCTGCGTGGGTGGACCCGGCTTCCTGACGGCGGCGAGCTTGCCGGTGACGATAGGCGGGAGAAGCTGCCAGTTCGTCGAGGAGCCATCTTCTCCCCATGTGCCGGGGAGCTTGCCGCTGCGCGAACCGTTATGGACCCCGTTAGCGGCTTTCATTTCGCCTGTGAAGCTGCGCAATGTGGGACTCGTGGCGCCGATAGATACCTGGGTAAAGGCTTCCGCTAGCTCGCTCACGCTCTGAAAGCGCCGCGCCGGATCGCGCTCCAATGCCTGGTTGATGACTGAGATCAGGCCAATTGGAATATCGGGGCAGAGCGCGCGCAGCGAAGGCATGGACTGCTGCACATGCATGCGGGCGACATCCAATGGGTTCGCGCCCATGAACGCCGGCCTGCCGGAGAGCAGTTCGAAGAGGATCATACCCAGCGAGTAAATATCGGAACGGACATCTATCGACTGCCCCTGTACCACTTCGGGGGCGATGTATTCGGGAGCCGCCAGCAGCGTATCGGCGATACTGAACAGGTGGGCATAGGGCTGCTCATCAGGTTCGATGCCGCTCTTTTGCAAGATATGCATCAGGCCAAAACCCGCGACCAGCATCATCTGCTCATCGTTCAAGACGATGTTGGAGGGCTTCAGCGTTCCATGAATCACGCCTCTGCTATGGGCAAATCCCAGTCCCGCCGCGATCTGCTCCAGAATATCCAGGACATCCTCGTGAGCGCAGCGTCCCTGTTGTTTCAGAACATCGGCCAGCGATCCATTCATCATATAAGGCGTTACGAGATATGGCCTGCCAATATATTCACCATAGTCATGTACAGGCATAATATGCTCGTGGCGCAGCGTGGTGAGCGCGGCTGCCTCCTGCCGGAAGCGCTGCATGAAGCGGTTTCGCGCGTCGAGTGACAGGCGCTGCGGTATGTTGAAAAGTGTGAGGGCGACATGATCCCGGGTTGAGAGATTCCGCGCCAGATAAACGGTATTCAGGCGCCCCTGCCCCAGCAAGCGCTCCACCCGATTGTTGCCTAGCACCTGCCCTACAAGCTGATCTACTGGCAGTGTTTGCATACTTCCCCCGAATTTCTATGACGAATATGGAAGCGCGCACCGGCTTCGATGCGCTAGATGTCTGTTTAACATTCTTGTATGCCAAAAAGTCTACACAGTGTATCACGGTGCGTCAATGAGGTCTGTTCAAACTAGGACTTGTGGGGGACCTGTGTAATCAGAATCACGCATGGACCGTTAACCTGCGTGATGCCAGCAAGGGATGATGGAATGCTGTAGTTCGCTACCGCCCCGGCGGTCGGGTGGGGAGAGAGGAGAGAGCAACCCGACCGCTACAATTTAGGAGCAGGTATGGGGGATATCGAGGGGGATGGGAGAGCATATTTAGTTTTGAACCTTTGTTCTACATGAGGCATAATACCACAGGCCCCGCCTGTTGTCAAGAGGAAAATAGAAAATTTGTTCTATATCCAAAAAGATGAATATAGTGGCGCTGCGCGTCACTTTTTGCACTCCTCGCCACCTGCGGTGGCTCGCCCAGGATGGGAGCAGCGACTGGCGCCGCCCTTCGGCGGCGCCAGTCGCTGCTCCGTCGAGGGGAAGGCGCTTGTAGCTGGCTGCTCCGTCGAGGGGAAGGCGCTTGTAGCTGGCTGCCCCGTCGAGGGGAAGGCGCTTGTAGCTGGCTGCTCCGTCGAGGGGAAGGCGCTTGTAGCGGCTTTCAGCGAGGGGGAGGCGCTTGCGGTGCCCGTCTTGTGAGAGCATGTCAGACGCTCAGCATCCTCATCCTCTCTATGGAGTCGTCGCGCGGCGGAGCCGCAGGCGCAAGCCAGCGAGGGTGTCGAAGATCAGACCCTCTCTGAATGGTATTGGTGTGGAAAATGCACTGCGCGCATTTTCCACACCAATACCATTCATCCCAGGTGCGGCGGAGCCGCACGAGCGCATTGCGAAGTGGTACAATGGGCAGCGTAAGCAAAATATTTCCCTTGATCAACGAGTGGAGGATTTAAAGCTATATGGCAGAGGTCAGACCTTTACGGGGATTACGCTACGCGCGTGAGAAAGTCGGTGATCTGGCTCAGGTAGTTACGCCGCCCTTCGATGTTATCAGTAAGGAGGCGCAGGCCAGGTATTACGAGCGCAGCCCCTATAACGTTATTCGCCTGGAACTGGGCCGTGCGCTGCCCACAGACGATACGCTCGATAATGTCTACACGCGCGCGGCGGCGACGCTGGCCGAGTGGCGCTTGCAGGGCGTGCTGCGCGAGGATGCCGTGCCTGCCTGCTATCTGTACCAGCAGAGCTTCAAGCATGGCGATCAGCGGCTCACACGCACGAGCCTGCTGGCCCGTGTGCGCCTGGAGCCGTGGAGTGCGCACGTTATCTTGCCGCACGAGCATACGCTGGCGAAGGCCAGAGATGACCGTTTGCAGCTCTACCGCGCATGCGCCGCCAATTTCAGCCCGATTATGAGCATGTACGAGGATCCTCAGGGACGCATACGCCGGCTTTTAAGCTCCTATGCGGCCCACCCGGAGGTGCAGTTTATCGATGAGGCCGGCGAGGAGCACCGTCTTCAGCCCATTACTGACGCGCAGCAGATCGCGCTGATTCAGGATTTCTTCGCGCCGCGCCAGCTTTATATCGCCGATGGGCATCATCGCTATGAGACGGCGCTGAATTATCAGGCGGAGATCCGCGAGCAGCGCAAAGATCTTCATGCCGACGACGCCGTGAACTTCGCGTTGATGGCGCTGATCGACGTGGATGATCCAGGCTGGCTGGTCCTGCCCACGCATCGCCTGCTATCGGGACTGGATCGTCCGGCCCTTGAGCAGCTTGCGCCGGAGCGACTTGCCCGCTATTTTACAATCCAGGCTCTCGATACTGCGGCCACGCCCCAGGCCATCCTGCAACGACTGGCGCAGGCTGGACAGGAGCGGCCATCGTTCGTGCTGCTCACAAATGAGCAGGTGTTGCTGCTCGGCGTGAATGAGCAGGGACGGCAGCATATGCAGAGCAGCGGGCACTCACAGGCATGGAATGAGCTGGATGTCGCCATGCTGCAACGACTGCTGCTGGAGGGACTGCTGGAATTGAGTGCGGCGGATATGACGGCGGGTAGATATGTCTCCTTCACGCATGAGCCGGAGCAGGCGTTTCGGGCGGTAAGGCAGGGCGAGGCGCAGGCGGCGCTCCTGCTCAACAGTACGCCGCTGCGCCAGGTGTGCGCGGTGGCGCAGGCCGATGATCGCATGCCGCAGAAGTCTACGTACATCTACCCCAAGTTGATTACCGGCCTGGTGATGAATCCTTTGTGGTAACATATCCAGGAAAGGGAAGGTTACAATGCGCACAACAACACGTTTACGTGAACTGCTGGCGGGACCTGACCTGATCGTTGCGCCGGGCGCCTATGACGCACTTGGTGCGCGTCTGATCGCTCAGGCCGGATTTCCCGCTGTCTACATGACGGGCTATGGTACGGCGGCGAGCGTGCTGGGGCAGCCCGACGTAGGACTGCTGACGATGAGCGAGATGGTGAGCCGGGCCGCCGCGCTCGCCGCCGTCACCGGTGATATTCCGCTCATCGCCGATGCCGATACCGGGTACGGCAATCCCATCAACGTGCGCCGCACCATCCGCGAGTACGAGCGCGCGGGAGTGGCCGGTGTCCATATCGAGGATCAGATATGGCCCAAAAAATGCGGCCATATGGAGGGGAAGCAGGTCATCCCTGCCGAAGAGATGGTACAGAAGATCCGTGCCGCCGTTGATGCCCGCCAGGATCCCGATTTTGTCATCATCGCGCGCACCGACGCCGGCGCGGTATACGGTTTCGAGGATGCGCTGCGGCGCGGTCAATTGTATCGTGAGGCGGGGGCCGACATGCTCTTTATCGAGGCGCCGCGCTCGCTTGCCGAACTCCAGGGTATCACCCGCGCCTTCCCGGATGTACCCCTGCTTTTCAACTGGGCCGAAAGCGGTAAGACGCCGGCTCTCCCACTGAAAGATATTCGTGCGCTCGGCTTCAAGCTTGTGATCTTCCCGGTGAGCCTGCTCTTCGCGGCCACCCACACCATGCTGGAACTGCTGGATTTGCTCAAGCGCGGCGAAACGTCGCAGCCATTCGTCTCGCGCATGGTCTCGTTCGGGCAGTTTACCGACCTGATAGGGCTGCCGGAGATCCAGGCCCTTGAGCGCCGCTACGGCGTTCAACAAGAAGGATAAATCTACAGTATGTTGTGTGGTAAATGCGCGCTGCGCGCATTTACCACACAACATACTGTAGATTTTAAGAAGGGAGTGGCAGGGTGAACCAGAAGGTAGAGCCTTTTCCGGGCTTGCTGTCGAAGCCTACCTGCCCATGCTGCCGCTGAATCAATTGCTGGCAGATATAGAGGCCCAGGCCCAAACCTTCCTTCCATCCGCTCTGGACAGGCGTGCGAGGCACCTGAACAAAGCGCTTCCAGATGTGCTCCTGCTGTTCGTGAGACAGGCCCGGTCCATGATCCTGCACCCACACGCGCACGGCCTCCGTCTCCGGGGTCATACCGACATGTACCGGCTGGCTGGCTGGAGAAAACTTGAGGGCGTTGGTCACATAATTGCCGAGCACCTGCTGAATGCGGTCACGATCCGCATAGACCATGATAGGATCCTGTTCAGGCAGTTCCAGTGTGATGAGCCGTGAAGGATGGCCGGCCTGATAATCCTGCACCGTTTCATATACCATCTCAACCAGATTGAAGTCGCTTTCATGCAATTCCAGCTTGTCTTCCTGAATGCGTGAGATGTCCAGCAGGTCGTTGATGAGGCGCTTCTGGACGCGCAACTGCTGCTGGCTGCGACCCAGCATGGTCAGCACTTCTTCCAGCATCTGCTGCTGCTCCTGGGGCATCTGCTCTGCCTGACCGAGCAGCCGCGTGAGCCGGCGTTGTGCAAGCTGCACATTTCCTTGCAAGGCCGTCAGAGGAGTCTTTAATTCATGCGTCACCAGGCTGATGAATACCTCGCGCTGCTGCTCCAGCTCTTTGTATCTGGTCATATCGCGGATAATGTCCGATGCCCCGATAACGGCGCCCCTGCTATTCTTGATAGGGGAAACCGTAACGGAGACGGGCAAAATACTTCCATCCTTGCGCATACGCGTCGTATCGAAGTGCTCTATGTGTTCTGTATGGCGAATGCGCTCCATGATCTGCGTAAATTCGCTCCGGCGATCTGGCGGGTAGATGAGCGTAACTGACTGTCCTACGATCTCCTCTGCGCTATAGCCAAACATGCGTTCCGCCGCGGCGTTCCAACTGGTGATAATGCCATCCAGATCCTTACTTAGAATGGCGTCCTCCGAAGAGGAGACGATGGAGGCCAGGTAAAGGTGAGCCTTCGATTCCTCCTGGCGCTCGGTAACGTCGTGCAGGGTACATTGGATGATCTCGTGCCCATTAACCGGGAACAGAGTGCTCGCGAACTCGACGTAGTGTAATTCTCCGCGCCTGGTATGCAACGGCATTGCATCATAATGGAGCGTGCGCTGCTTCTGTATCTCTCGCAGGAAATCGGCGTTCGCTTCGCGGTTCGCAAACAGGCCAATGCTCCAGAGTTCCTGGCCCAGCACCTCCTCGTGTGTATAGCCAAGCAGGCCGGTCAGCGCAGGATTGGCTTCGGTGACAAGGCCACTGATTGGGTCGACCATCAGAATGCCATCCAGGGAGGTTTCAAAGAGACGGCGGTAGCGATTCTCAGAGATCCAGAGCTGTTTCTCAACTGCCTTGCGTTCGGCAATCTCGGCTTCGAGCGAGGCGGCCTTCTGTTGTAATGCGCTCACGACGCGCAGTCGCTCGTCCGAGTTTGCGAGCAGCGTATAGCGCTCGTCAGGAATGACGTGGGAATGCAGTTCGCCTATTCTGGAGAACAGTTCGTAATATTCCGCTCTGGCAAAGCCCTGCATCGGGTAAGCGCAGAAGAGCGAGAAGGAAGGAGTAGTGCTGCGCAGTTCGTTCCAGAGCGCTTCCACAGCGATAGCGGCGTCGTAGTTCCCCTCCGTCCAGAGCAGGGCAACCATTTCTCCGAAGACATGGACACGGCGCCCGTTCTTTGCCGCCTGCGCGATCTGGTCCCCAATCACGCGGGTGAACAGGGCCGGATCCGGAGCCCCGTCGACCATGAACCGGGCGAGCGTCTCCTGCGCATCCAGTGCGAAATATTTCCCCTGTCTACGAACTACACTCAGATCCAGGCCATTCGCGCGCAGCAGCTTCTCCAATCCCTGGCGGTGGTCCTTTGTCGCGATAACAATGCAGGCCGCGCCCGCCCCCAGGCCCGCGCCGATATAGCTGCTAGCCGCGTTCAGCAAAAATTCGTCAGACTCGTAGAACTGCACAAAGTGCTCGTCCGTGCCTATCGCAGTCCGGGAAGGAAGCAGAGCCGTATCCAGGCGCCCCCGCTGCTCCTGTGCTTCCCCTGCATAGGTATCTGCACGCGTCTGTTTCCGGGTGCTGGTCATGAGGTTCGATCCTTCCCTCTGAGGAATAGCGCCTGAAATAAAGAAAAAAAATCCATAGAAAAGCCCACAAAGTCTCTGCGCATACTATAAACTCTTCGCTTTGTTAAAGCAAGGTCAACCATTCACAAGGTTCGATGTGGCGTTTCCCTACTTTATTTATCATTTACTCATACTATTAGAGAAAAATTAGTATGCGTTTAAAGCGTTATGAGAGTAATTATTGTTGACTTGCAAATTATAGGTTTACTGGTTATTCTATGAAGAGCAAAAGCGATTCACTCTTTTGTTGGAAATCGCGTGAAAGCGGCCGGTGATAGATCATTATTGCTGGTCTGGTTGGATGAAAACAAAAGGAGGAACCTTAGATGACATTGTTAGCTTTAGTGTTAGCGGCAACGCTTAATCCTGGCGGCATTATTGCCTGGATCGTCGTTGGCTTGATCGCTGGTTTCATTGCCAGCCTCATTATGCGTGGTGGTGGCTATGGCATCATTGGCGATATCGTTGTTGGTATCGTTGGTGCCTTCCTGGGAGGCTTGATCTCCAATCTCCTGATCCCTGGCGCGAGCTTCGGGTTCTGGGGTACGGTTGTCGTAGCCATTATCGGCGCGATCATCCTGATTGCGATCCTGCGCGCTATTGCCGGCGGCCGGCGTCGCGTCGTCTAATACCTGCTGCGCATCGTTGTTCGTTACAGGGAGCCGGGCTGCCCCCCGGCTTCCTCTTGTTTATTTATGTCGATTGCAGTGCTCACACAACCACCAGCCTGCTCCCCACGTATAAAGAGATAAATATTCTTTGCTTCGCTCGCCGGGCGTTCACGCGGCACAGCCGCGCAAGGAATGTATAGTGTGTTGTGGAAACATGCGCACGGTGCATATTCCCCACTATACACTCCAAAGATGAGCGCTGTGGGCGCAAATAGCGAGAGGGGTTGATGCTCAGTAGCTTCGCTGTGCCGATACCCGGCGAGGCCGCATAGTGAATGGAGTATGTAGTGTGGGCCAGTGCGCTTCGCGCACTGGCCCACACCACATACTCCAAAGGCGAGCGTCGCAGGCGCGAGCAAGCGAGGGCATCGGAAATCGGATACTCTCTTCAACCGAACTGGCATTTGAGATGACCGGCATAAAAACGTTGATATATGGAAGAATATCGGATTATTCGCAAAGCTATTCTTAAAAAGAATAAATAGGGAGGCTTCTCTCAAATGGAAATAACCAGCCCGATTCATGTTGGCACAATTCTGGTTCCCGGCGGCCTGATCGCGTGGTTGATTGTAGGTCTGATCGCCGGTTTTCTGGCTAGCACACTCGTGCGTGGGCGTGGCTATGGCTGTATCGGCGATATCATTGTGGGGCTGATCGGTGCGGTAATCGGGGGATTCCTGGCAGGGCTGCTAAACTTCGGCGGCGTCTATCATTTCTGGGGTAGTGTCGTCATCGCCTTTATTGGAGCGTGTATTCTCGTAGCAATACTGCGACTCTTTTCTGGCGGCAGGCCCTAGCTGTACTCGATGGTCAGTCCGGGGATGATGATATCGCCGGCGGGCATGTGCATAATCATCGTATATGTCCCCGCCGGCAGCGCCGTGAAAACGATGGTATCGAGGGCGTCTACGGTGTCGGTCACAAGCGGCTTGGAGGCGTCAGCGCCTTCGGGTTGCAGGTTTTGCTCATCTGGTAGGCGGAAGAGATCGACGCTGCGGCCTGCCAGGACACCGTTGCACCCGTTGCTGCTAACGCTGCTCAATATCCCCAGCAGCATGAATTTCCCGTCTTCAGTATGGGAGAGATGTAAAGAAATATGCAGCGCTGCCGCGCGGTAGCGGCGCGGCCAGGAACCTGTGGGCGGCGCGCCGCTGCCACCGTTCATAGCAGAGAACGGTAGAGATTGCCAGGAAACGGGACTGGCTACGATACGAAGAGGCGCAGCGTAGAGCGGCAGCGTGGTGGCTGCTATACACGAGGGATCGAAGTCGGCCAGAATACGGCGGATCTCCTCAACTTCCTGAGCACATAGCGGACAGCCCTGGAGATGCTGGACAATGGTAATGGCATCATCCGGTGGTAACATGCCTGCACAATAGTGGTTGAGCAGCGTTACCCCTGGACACTGGCTGCGATAGAGCCGTGCAAGCAGCAGCCTGTTGGTGCGTTCGTATAAAGCAAGGCGCTGCTGGCAGACAGGACAGTGTTCCAGATGCTCTTTCGCTTTCCCAGTCAGAGGTTCTTCATCGAGAGCGCAGCTTACAAGTTCCTCATCATTGGGAGCCGTCGCGTGTGGACAGTTCATTGCGGGCAAAACCTCAGAAGTTTCTGGCTTTTAGTATAACGTTTACTATTCTGGATACGCTCCTTGATTGCTCACTATTGCCAGATTGCTATTGCTCAATTCCGCCGAGTTTCCAGCGCACCGTATCAACGTTACGCAGGATGCGTTCCATGATATTGCGTTTCAGGCGGTAAATCTCATCTTCGCCGCTAAACATTCCCGGACAGTAGCGGATGATCTCGCGCGGCTTGAGGTTGCAGTGGAAGTGCAGGTAAGCCACGCGCCGCTCTCTCTCTCCCGGGAGCATACCCTTAATGGTTTCCCAGAGTTCGTTTTCATGATAGAGGTCCTCAGCCAGCGGCTCTTCGGGATGGCCGTGGTCGGGGATAGGTTCTTCGCGCGGACGCGAATAAGCCCGCAATGTGTCCATGATAGCACAATTCAGGCAAAGATGTAAGTAACTTAGTGCTGCTGCCAGTGTGGTGAAAATCAGCTTCTGCTCGTTGATAGCTCTCCAGAAGCGTGTGAAGGCATCATCGATGTAGGTTTTCTCCATTTCGAGGCGCAGTGCTGCCTCTCTATACGGGTGGCGGCCCAGCCACATGCGCACACTCTCGCTAAATTGCTGCTGCAATATAGCCCAGGCGTCGTGATCGCGCTGCAGGACCGCGCGGCGGAAGATCTCAAGGCAATATTGATCGTCGCATGGCTCCTTGCGGCGATATTTGCTCATCTCGCGGATGCAGCATTCGGTAAGCTCCGCCAGGTTCATTTCGGCTGGCGGCCTGTCCATTCTGATTCCCATCGCTCTTTACCTACTTCCCCTCCAGCGTAGGCTGAAGTATGGTTGGCTCTGCTTAATGCCAAAGCTTGCCTCTACAATGGTTTGACGTTAACTTTAACGCTCTCTCACATGCTCCTTCTACAGTGTAAACCTGCTCTCACTGTAGAATAAAAATGATTGTAAGTGCATATTTATAAGAAAACATGTAAATGCAACAATTCTGTGATATATCGAGGCCACGATAAGAAATAATAGGACCACGCCCCTCTATAAAATCTGTACAGAAACGCTACTACCTTAGACGATGCAAAAAGTAAAATTATGACAAACCGGACTATGAATTTCTGGACGACAATCGCTTTTGCCGGTCAGGCAGATCTCAGGAAAACCAGCTCCTATCATATGGACTATTTCTTGCCTCTTTTCTTCAGAACAGGTATACTTTATCTATAACCTGATTCCTACCTTGAAGGTTACTATAAGGTTACTATTACTTTTTGCGCGGAACAATGGAGCATCTAACCAATAGAGAGTGATCGTTCGCACAAAAAGAGCGGGTAGCAATGAACAAGCGCATCTTGCTGGGCGTCGACGCCGATCTCTCTCCCACGACGCAATACGCCCTGCGTGCCATTGGTGAGTTCGTTGCGCAGGCGGCGGCGCCGGTCCACCTTACGCTGCTCAATGTGATCTCGATTACGCAGGTGGTGGCGGCACATCCGGCCCTGTATGCAGGGCAGGTAATGCCTCTTGTCACCCCATCTGTGCAGCGCGAACGCGCGGAAGAGGTTCTGCACAGGGCGCGTCTGATCCTCCAGCGGCAGGGAATTGATCGAGAACTGATCGAAGAGATGGTGCGTGTGGGAGCGCCCGCCGATGAGATTGTAAAGGTTGCGAAAGAGCTACAGGTCGACTTTATTGTTGTGGGTAGTCATGGTGAAACGGCCAGCCAGAAATTACGCCGTTTTATTGCCGGGAGTGTCTCTCATCGTGTTCTACAGCTTGCCCCCTGCCCGGTGATGATTGCAGCCCCTCCGCGCTCCGCCCATCCCCGCGATCTCGTGGTCTGGTACGAGGATGCCATCAAACGCTACCTGCACGAAAATACCAGTTCGCTTGCGGTCTTCACTCCCCAGCAGGTCGCTCAGCAGTTTGTCCCTCCCCATAAAAGCACCGCCGGGCGCAAAGAGATCGCAGCCGCTGAACTGGCCCTGGAGCAGTTAGCTGTCAGTGGTCTCCTTTGTCGCCACCAGGTGGAAGGCGAATTGCGCTACGTCAACGACTGAAAATTATCAGAGCGCGGGCCGCCGCCAGGGCGGCCCCTACGGTAGTTCGCGGGGCCTTCGTGCTACTGTAGGGGCCGCCCTGGTGGCGGCCCACGCACTACACACACCTGGTTCCGTTACCTACGAAAGTTTTGGCCTATAATAACCGTTCTAAATCTTCCGCTGTATTTACCGGGGCCTGGCAGGCAAAGTTCTGACAGACATAGGCCGTGGCTTTGCCATCCTTTAATGGACGATCCGCCAGCAAAGCCACCGTCTGAGCCGCGCTCGTATCGCCGGGCGCGCTACAGGCCAGGACGCACTCTGGCAGGTATCGCCCGTTCACGCATTCTAATAATATACGAGTATCGCTGTCGTGGGGATTACCGATAATAGCAATCTCTTTGCCGCCTGAGAGTGCGAAATCGAGCGCACAAAGCGCGTGTCCGAAAGCCTGAGGATGCTGTACCATAATATCGGCGAGGGCTTGCAGGTAGTCATCGGCGCGCCGGCGATAGGATTCCTCGCCGGTGAAGGCCGCGAGTCGCAGCAGCACATCGGCGGCGACGCTATTACCCGCCGGGGTGGCGTTATCCATAATATCTCTTGGACGACTGATAAGCGCTTCGTGGTCGCTGCCGGTATCGAAGAAGCCGCCATTGCGCTCGTCCGCGAAAAGCGCGATCGCCCGGTCCATCAGGCCCCGCGCCTCGGCGAACCAGTGCGTATCGAAGCTGGCTTCGTAGAGTGCCAGCAGACCATCGGCCAGAAAAGCATAGTCCTCCAGGTAGCCATTCAGCCGTGCGCGTCCATCCTTGCAGGTGCGCAGCAGACGGCCATCTTTGCGCATCGTTTCGAGCAGGAAACGGGCATTATTGATCGCCACCTGGAGGTAATCGGGACGGCTGAGGTAACGCGCGGCCTCGGCGAAGCTGCGCAGCATCAGCCCGTTCCATGCGGTGAGTATCTTCTCGTCCCGCCCCGGCCTGATACGATGCTCGCGTACCTTGAAAAGGAGATCGCGATCACGCTGCAAGGTCTGTTGCAATACCTCCAGGCTGATCTGCTCCTCGTCGGCGACCTGCCCGGCATCGCGGGGCACATGCAGGATATTCTTCCCCTCAAAGTTGCCCTGCTCGCTGACATCGTAGTAACGCATGAAAAGTTCCACGTCCTCTTCCGGCAGGGCGGCCCGGATCTCCTGCGGCGTCCAGAGAAAGAATTTGCCCTCTTCGCCCTCGCTATCGGCGTCCTGCGTCGAATAAAAGCCACCCTCCGGCGAGGTCATTTCGCGCACGACGTAGTTCAGCGTCTCTTCGACAATGCGCTGGTAGAAGGGATTGCCGGTGACGAGGTAGGTATGCAGGTAGAGACGGCTGAGCAGCGCGTTGTCGTAGAGCATCTTCTCGAAGTGGGGGACGAGCCATTCCTGGTCAACCGAGTAGCGGTGGAAGCCGCCGCCCAGCTGGTCGTAGATTCCGCCATTAGCCATGTGGCGCAGAGTGGACTCGACCATCTCCAGCGGCGCATGCGCCGCTTTTGCCTGCTCCGCGCTCACCTCGCCCCTGCTCACATGCAGGTGCATACGCAGCAGAAATTCCAGCGCCATCGAGTTCGGGAATTTTGGCGCGTGCCCGAAACCGCCATAGCGGGCGTCGAAGTCGGAGGCCAGCGCGCCAATAGCGGGGGACAGCCTGTCGAGCGGCAGCGGACCGCCGGGCCGGCTCGCGCGCCCGCGAAACGATACCGCGCTGCTCTGTTGCAGATAGCTGGCAAGCTCCGTGGCCTGCTCCTCGATCTGCTGGCGGTGCGTCTGGTAGGCGTTAGCGACGCTCAACAGAACGCGCGGAAAGCCGGGCATACCGTGCCGGTCCTGCGGCGGAAAGTAGGTCCCACCATAGAATGGGCGCCCGTCGGGGGTGAGAAAGACGGTCATGGGCCAGCCGCCCTGGTGCGTGAGTGCCTGCACGGCCTGCATATAAATGTTGTCGATATCCGGACGCTCCTCACGATCTACCTTTATAGAGACAAAATGCTGGTTCATGATGGCGGCAATGTCCTCATTCTCGAAGGACTCGCGCTCCATCACATGGCACCAGTGGCAGGCGGAGTAGCCGACGCTGAGCAGGATGGGCTTGTCTTCTTGCCGCGCCTTCCGCAATGCCTCCTCGCCCCAGGGATACCAGTCGACGGGGTTGTGAGCGTGTTGCAATAGATATGGACTCGTCTCATTGCTGAGCCTGTTAGTATGCCTGTACTTTCCCTGTGTATTTATGTCTGACATATCGTTCTCCCTTCTCGCGTGCTCGCGCCTGCGGCGCTCGCCTTGTAGGGTTTGTTTTGTGGAAAGATGCGCGAAGCGCATCTTTCCACAAAACAAACCCCTCTTCAATAAGCGGCTCCGCTGTATGGATACCCGGCAAGCCGCAGAGCATCAGACTTCCTCGCTG
>DATGLE010000016.1:0-44210 GCA_035294325.1 Ktedonobacteraceae bacterium
GATTTACCTATCATCATTCTATCGATAGAAAAAGACGTACACATGAGAGTGCAGGCATTGCACTCGTGTGCGGATGACTACATCATCAAGCCCTTCGATATGGAGGAAGTCCTGGCCCGCATCAAAGTGCAATTGGACCACGCTCATCGTATGCGACCAGGATCGGAGCAGCGGAGCTTTACGGCTGGCCCACTGACGATGAACTTCGATCAGCGGCGTGTAACTATTAACGGTCAAGAGGTTGACCTGACGCATACCGAATATGAATTGCTCTACGTGCTGGTCCTCAACCGGGACAGGATCGTCACCTACGATTATCTGCGCTCTCAGGTCTGGGACGATGAAGATACAGAAAATAATAATATTCATGCCTACATCAATCGATTGCGTAAAAAAATTGAGGCTCCGTGTGACCATCGCTTTATATATAACGAGCCTAAGGTCGGCTATCGCTTTGAGACCAGAGGCTTTACCCTGTTCAGGAATGAGTAAATCAAAGGCCCCATGATCGGATCGATCACGGGGCCTCATTTTTTATAGCGATGGCATTACGCCCGGCCCGTGATGGGATGCGGCGAGGTGTCGGTAGAGCGTGCGGGCTGGCCCGTTGTGGGTTTGCGCGTCATCCAGTAGAAGATGCCGCCAATGATGAGCAGGTAGGCCATATAGAAGAAGCCTTGCAGCAGCGTCGGCGCTTCGGAGTAGCCGACGATGCCGTGCAGCAAATCGCCAAGCGGACTTTCTTCGCTGAGAATGTGCGCCGTGCTCCACAGCGTATGCGTGCCAATCGTGATCCAGCCAAGCTCCTGCAAGTTCTGAATGGCGTCGCCAAGCAGGCCGGCGGCAAAGAAGATCAGTACGATGCCGAGCACACGGAAGAAGATGCGATAGTTCAGCCGGTAGCCGAGGCGGTAGATCAGGATGCACAGGCCGATAGCGGCCAGAACGCCCAGCACGGCCCCGCTCAGCAATAGCAGAGCGTTGGTCTGAAAAGCGAAGGCCAGCGTAAAGAAAGCGCTCTCCAGGCCCTCGCGCCCAACCGAAGTGAAGGCCAGCAGGCCAAAGGCAAAACCGGAAGTGGCGCCGCTCGCTTTCGCTACCAACTCCTGTTTCATGGTGCGGCTGTGCTTCTGCATCCAGAAGGTCATCGTCGTCAGCAGCACGACAGCCACGACATATGTTGCCGTTTCAAAGATAGTCTGAAACGTCGTATCGACGTACTCACGTATCGTAAAATACAGCGCGAGGCCGCCCAGCAGCGCACCTACGACGGCGAGAATCACGCCAATCCAGACGGCGCGCATCTGCCGCGTTTGACCAAGCTGGCGCAGGGCCGCGAAGAGAATGCTTACAATGAGGCTTGCTTCTAATCCTTCGCGCAAGAAGAGAATGAATGTTGCGATCATCACTACACACGCTTTCTCACAGTTTATAGTTCGTGTGGCTGCCGCCACTCTTTAATTCCTACCTGACTAGTCAGATATTAGCACTGGCTAAGATCCAATGTCAAGAGTATGAACCCCTATTTCAGGGCTATTGAATTCTCCCCACGCCCGAAAGGAAGAGTCTGGGCGGGGACACCCCGCGCCCCGCAAGGGGGCGGCCGCCCCCTTGACCCCCGCTTCGGGCGAGCATTCAATAGCCCTGCCCCTATTTTACTCTTCGCGCCTGCGCGCTCACAAAGGAAAAGGCCCGCTGCGCGGGCCACGAGGTCAGAAAACCATTTACTATCAGGTTGTTACCCAGATCATCGCCGCAGCCGACTGGCTGATCGCTACGGTGCGGTCCGCGACACCCAGGTCGACGTGCTCATGGAAGCCATCAGCATCCTTGCTGTGCTGCGCCAGCACTGTTACCTGCGTTCCCGGCGTCAATCCCTTTTCGTGCAGGTAATTGATTAGCGCCTCCTCATCCTCGACGACCTCCGAGATACAGAAGATCGTTGCCTTCTCCCCTACGGGAATAGTAGAGAGACGCACAGCATGATGATCCTTGAGATAGTTGCGAGCATCCGGCACAGAACCGGGGATAGGATTTCCATGCGGGCAGGTGGTGGGATTATTGAGGCTGGCAATTACCCTTGCCTCTACCGCTCCCGAGATGAAATGCTCCAGGCGACAGGCTTCCTCATGCACCTGATGCCAGGGCATACCCAGCATATCTACCAGGAAGCGCTCGGTCAGGCGATGCCTGCGCAGGACGGCCTCCGCAGCCTCAATGCCGGCCTCGGTCAATGTCACGTGACGTTTGTTATCCATCTCCACGTAGCCATCGCGCAGCAAACGCTTGAGCATCTCCGTCACGGTGGGAGCAGACACGCGAAACTTCTCCGCCAGGCGCGCGCCGATAACCGTCTCACCCTCCATGCTCATGTTATAGATCGTTTCCAGGTACTCTTCGACTGTTGCGCTCAGTGGCTCACTCGTTTTCATAAGGCGTACTCCGGTCAAATCGCTCGACGAACCTACCCAACTTTAACATCCGTTCCAGCCATAGTCAAGAGAAAGCGACTCCCGCCCAGGGCTATTTAATGCTCCCCACGCCACGCCCGAAAGGAAGAGTCTGGGCGGGGACG
This sequence comes from Ktedonobacteraceae bacterium, assembly GCA_035294325.1. Lineage (GTDB taxonomy): Bacteria > Chloroflexota > Ktedonobacteria > Ktedonobacterales > Ktedonobacteraceae > DATGLE01. The sequence goes on from DATGLE010000016.1 coordinate 2,576, forward strand.
CCCCGCGCCCCGCAAGGGGGTGGCCGCCCCCTCGACCCCCGCTTCGGGCGAGCATTCAATAGCCCTGACTCTCGCCGGGCGTTGGTGCGGCGGGGCCGCACCGGGGAGAGGGTTTATTGTGTGAAAAATGAAATGCGCTGCGCACACTTTTTCACACAATAATAGCGAATCCGGTGGGATGATAGTCAAAAGGGGCCAGGAATCGCCCCGGGCAGGGATACCTCCCCACCGGGGAGGGTGCCCTGCCCGGGGAGCAGGTAATAGGGGTCCCCGGTTGATCACTCCCTCTACGGATTGGACATAAACCCCCTCTGGCAAGCGCCGCAGGCGCGAGCAAGCCTGGTCAGACACACCCTTTAAGGAATGAGGCCATCCTGCCGATGTCTTTCGTGAGCGCTCGGCGCTCCGCCGATGCATCCTTATCGATTTAGCAGAGGCATATAGTAAGAGCAGAGAGGAGATGTTCAACCATGGTACGAGTACCGATATATGGCCCTATCGCCACAATGCTTCAAAAGAAACGCATTCACGATCCTGGCAGGGCCGGCTATGACCACCCACCATCACCGGCATTCAGACGGGCAATTCTGCCTGTGCTGACCATTATCCTGTTCCTCGGTTCCATCGCCGTTTCTCAGTACCAATCAAATATCTACGCCGCCAACCCGGGCTACGGCAACACCTGCTCCTGGTACCGCATCCAGCATGGCGATACATTGACTCGCATCGCCTGGAACTATCATACGAGCATCCAGACATTAGTAACAGCGAATAACATTTCTAATCCCAACCTGATTATTTCAGGTCAGCAGTTGTGCATACCCGCCGCTGGCAGCCAGGTCAGTTGGAGCAGCGCGAATCCATCGGGCAGCGCCTTTATGTCCAACGGGGCAGTGCGCTGGTACGACTATAGCGCGCTGCAAACCTCTACGCCCGGTCAGGTAACGGCTCTGCTGCGCCAGGCAGCCGCCCGGTTCGGTCTGCCGGCTAACCTGCTGCTGGCTATTGCCTGGGAAGAGAGCGGGTGGACGCAGCATGTGATCTCACGCGACGGAGGTATCGGGGTCATGCAGATCATGCCCTATACCGCCACAAGCATCAATGCCATCACGCATATACAGCGCAATCCTTACAATCTCTGGGATAACATCTGCCTGGGAGCGCAATATCTGAGCTGGCTGTGGAACAATTTTCATGGCAATCTCAACGAGGTCATCAGCGCCTATAACGAGGGCGGCTGGTCGGTCATCCACCGGGGCATCTTTAACTGGCAGTACGTCAGGACTGTGCTCGCTCTGATGCAAAGGATGTAGGAGACGTGCACTTTTTTGCATATCTTGCCACCTTCTCTCGCGCAGGAGGAGAAGAGGAGCAGATGGCGCCTGATAGGCGCCATCTGCTCCTCTTCTCCTCCTGAGCAAAGTGCCCGCGATGCTTCGCTGTTGGAGGAAGAATAGCAGCGCTGCAAAAAGATAAGAAACATGCGAGGATGCAAGGCGATTTAAAAATCCTCTTCCATGCGGAGCGTCGCGCTTCATCGCGCTTATTACGAACATTACGGGAAGAACAGGTGCAATGAAGTACGCCGCTCCGCTCAATGAAGTCCCGTGCTGCGACTTTTAAATGGTCCCGACGAGGATGCAGGGCTATGTAATGCTCGCCAGAAGCGGGGGTCAAGGGGGCGGCCGCTCCCTTGCGGGGCGCGGGGTGTCCCCGCCCAGACTCTTCCTTTCGGGCGTGGCGTGGGGAGAATTAAATGGCCCTGACGAGGATGTAAAAGGCTTGACATTGGAGCAAATTCCCGTTATACTTTCCGACAAGCAAAAAAATACTCGAAGCAATGAACAGGAAGAGTACATAGCCAGACACGGGTACAGAGAGTCGGCGCTGGTGGAAAGCCGATCCGGTGCAGCTATGGAATGGGCCTGCAAGCTAAGGAGCGAACGCCGGGGCACGCCCCGGCAAGTAGTACTCCTTCGGTGCGTCCCCCGTTATCGAGGACAGGATATGCCGCAATTTCTCTTATTGTTGTGATACGGGAACCAGCTTCTCGCCTGAGATTGCAAGTGAGGTTGCAAGTGAGATTGCAAGTATCTGGAATGAGGGATTACTGGTGTACACAGGAGAGAAAGGCGCGCCGGTAATCTAAATCCGGGTGGTACCACGAAAGCTTTCACGCTTCTCGTCCCTGAGTGGGATGAGAGGCGTTTTTTTATTGGCCTTTTTTAGATGTTGGAGGTAGCAAATATGAGCGTTGAGATGAACCAGCAAACATCGCATATCACGACGAATACGCCGCTGAAAAAGCGCGTCTTTTCTGGCATTCAGCCAACGGGCAATATTCACCTGGGCAACTACCTGGGCGCGATCCGCAACTGGGTGGAGACACAGGACCAGTACGATAACATCTTCTGTATCGTCGATCTGCACGCGATCACTCTGCCGGCCGATCCCAAAGAACTGCACACCAACACGCGCAAGCTGGCGGCGCTCTACCTCGCGTGCGGCCTGGACACCCGCTATTGCAAACTCTTTGTGCAATCGCATGTGCGCGAACATGCAGAGATGAGCTGGATTATGAGCTGCTTCACGCCGATGGGCTGGCTGAACCGCATGACGCAGTTCAAGTCGAAGGCCGGCGAGAACCCCGAATCGATCCCTACCGGCTTCTTCTGCTATCCCGTGTTGATGGCCTGCGACATTCTGCTGTATCAGACGCACTATGTGCCCGTCGGCGACGACCAGCGCCAGCACATCGAACTGACGCGCGATCTCGCCCAGCGCTTCAACAGCATCTACAAGCAGCGGATCTTCACTATTCCGGAGGGACAGATCCGCGGCGTGGGTGCGCGTATCATGTCGCTGGCCGATCCAACGAAGAAGATGAGCAAGAGCGACCCGGATCCGAACGCGCGCATCAATCTGCTCGATGATCCCCGGACGATCAAGCAGAAGATCGCACGCGCGACCACCGACTCGCAGCGCCTGGTGGCCTTCGATCCAGAGCGCCCCGGCATCACGAACCTGCTGACCATCTATCAGTCGCTCACACATCAGCCGCAGGAGGAGATCGAGGCAGAGTTCGCGGGCAAGGGCTACGGCGATTTTAAAGCCGCCCTGACCGAGCGCCTGGTGGCGACGCTGGAGCCGATCCAGCAGCGTTATCACGAATACATCAGCGATATCCCGGCACTGGAGAACATTCTTAAGCAGGGAGCCGACGAGGTGCGCCCGCTGGCAGCGAAGACGCTGCAACGCGTGAAAGATGTGGTAGGTCTGGGCTAAGCCTCTACAGGTTTCCAAGGCGGGGGCAAGCCCCGCCTCTACAGGTTTCCAAGGCGGGGGGCAAGCCCCGCCTCTACAGGTTTCCAAGGCGGCCTCCTACAAGATGTAGAGGCGGGGCTTGCCCCCGCCTTGCGCGGCAACACCGCCTCGCGGCAACACCGCCTCGCGGCAACACCGCCTCGCGTGCGGCAACACCGCCTCGCGCGGCAACACCGCCTCAACAAAAGAAAAAGGTGCACGTATGGACTACCCGACGTTCAATGAAATCGAGCAACTACGCGAGAAAGAAGCCGATGTCCAGGCAGGCGGAAGACCAATCGTCCCTATCTGTCGCGACATCCTGGCCGATATAGAGACGCCCGTCTCCGCCTACTGTAAGACCGCGCAGCAACCCTACAGCTTTCTACTGGAGAGCGTTACAGGTGGCGAGCACATCGCCCGCTACTCTTTTATCGGCATCGATCCTTACCTGGTAATGATCCAGCGCGGCGAAACGGCGACGCTCAGAAGGATGAGCGGCTCTGGCACCCACGCTGGCCGCATTGAAGAGATCACCTGCCACGATCCACTGAGCTTTATCGAAGAGGAACTGGGACAGTATCGCCTGGTAATGCCGCGCATGACGCAGGATGAACTGCCCAGATTCTACGGAGGCGCCGTTGGCTACCTTGCCTACGAGACCGCGGCGCGCTTCGAGCATATTCCCATACCGGAGCGCAATCCGCTGGATTTGCCGCTGGCCGTCTTCTGCTTCACCGAGACCGTGCTGGTCTTCGACCATGTGAAGCATCGCGTCAGGGCCGTAACTCACCTGCATCTTGACGCGCCCGATCTCGCTGCGGAACACCGGCGCTGCCTCACCATTCTCGATGATGTAGAGCAGCGCCTGCACCGGCCGATGCAACTGCCGCAGGAGCCGGAGCCAGTGCGCGATGAGGCGGCTTTACAGGTCACGTCCAACTGCACGAAAGAGGCTTTCGAAGAGATGGTGCGCCGCTCCATAGAGTATATCCGCGCGGGCGACGTGTTCCAGGTGGTCCCATCGCAGCGTCTGAGCCGGCACGTCAACGCCGCACCGTTTACCGTCTACCGCGCCTTGCGCGCGATCAATCCCTCACCATATATGTTCTACCTTGACCTGAGCGATTTTCATATCGTCGGCGCCTCGCCGGAACTGCTGGTACGCTTCGAGGACAACGAGGTGACGATTCGCCCGCTTGCCGGTACACGTCCACGCGGCGCTGACCGCGAGAGCGACGAGAGGCTCGCCGAGGAACTGAAAGGCGATCCCAAAGAGCGCGCGGAACATGTGATGCTCGTCGATCTCGGACGCAACGATGTCGGGCGCGTTAGTGCCCCTGGCAGCGTGCAGGTGAGCGAATTTATGGAGATAGAGCGTTATTCGCATGTCATGCATCTTGTCTCAAACGTTACGGGCCGACTGCGCCAGGATGCAACCCCCTTTGATGCGCTACGTTCCGGCTTCCCGGCCGGGACCGTTTCGGGTGCGCCCAAGATCCGCGCGATGGAGATCATCAGCGAACTGGAGGGCGAGCAGCGCGGTGTTTATGCGGGCGCTGTGGGCTATTTCAGCCACACCGGCAATCAGGAGACGGCCATCGCTCTGCGCACAATGGTCATCAAAGATGGCCGCGCCTATGTGCAGGCAGGCGTGGGGGTGGTCGCCGATTCGGAGCCAGCCAATGAATACCAGGAGAGTCTGAATAAGGCCAGAGCGCTGCTGCGCGCTCTGGATGAGGCCGAACAGATGGCGGAAGCGCGGCGGCAGGTCTGCGCGGAATCCGTCGCCATGCGAGCCGGGAGGGAGCTGTGATATGCTGCTCTTGATCGACAACTACGATAGTTTCACCTATAACCTGTATCAATATCTGTCGGAACTGGGGGCCGAGATCGAGGTACGCCGCAACGATCAGATCACGCTCGACGAGATCGCGGCTATGCGGCCCGAGCACATTGTCATCTCGCCGGGGCCGTGCACGCCTAACGAAGCCGGTCTTTCCTGCGAGATCATCGCGGCATTTGGCCCGCACACGCCCATTCTGGGTGTCTGCCTGGGCCACCAGGCTATCGGGCAGGTCTACGGCGGGCGGGTCGTTCGCGCCCCGGAGCCGGTGCATGGCAAGACTTCGCTGATGTATCATCGCGGTGAGGGTGTGTTTCGCGGCCTGCCCACACCCTTCGCTGCCAATCGTTATCACAGCCTCATCGTCGACGGCTCAACCCTCCCGCAAGAACTGGAAATCACAGCGGAGACCGACGACGGTCTGATTATGGGGCTGCGCCATCGCAGTTTTCCCGTCGAGGGCGTGCAGTTCCATCCCGAATCGATTATGACGCCTGTTGGCAAAGACCTGCTGAGGAACTTTCTGGAGCAGTAGGAAGAGAGTACATGTCATCCTGACCCATCAGGTGTCATCCTGAGCGGTGGGTGTCATCCTGAGCGGCAGCGAAGGATCCGCTGCCCACCAGCAGTGCGTCCGTCGGCCTGGAGGCACTCGCACATCGCTCCGCTCGTGCTGGCTCCTTCGCTTGCGCTCAGGATGACACCAGACTGGTCGGAATGACACCAGACTGATTGGAATGACATATCAGAGCCGTAAAGCTAACACCTATGGGGTTATACCCCTGACAACCCCGCCGTTGGATAACGGGAAGGAGAGATTACGAAATGATTCGTGAAGCTATTGTTCACGTCGCTGCCGGAGCTACGCTCAACGAGGCCGAGGCAGCGGCAGTCATGGAAGAGATCATGACTGGCACGGCAACGGCCTCGCAGATGGGTGCCTTTCTCACAGCGCTGCGCCTGCGTCCCGGCGGCGAGACCGTCGAAGAGATCGCCGGGCTGGCGCGCGTGATGCGCGATAAGGCCGTGCGCGTCCATCTCGACGAACAGATGGCATCCTGCGCGATGGATACTTGCGGCACCGGAGGCGACGGCTCCGGCACCTTCAACGTTTCGACTGGAGCTGGCATTCTCGCCGCCGCCGCCGGGGCCGCGATTGCCAAGCACGGCAACCGTTCGGCTACCAGCCAGTGCGGCAGTGCCGACGTGCTGGAGGCGCTGGGTGCGAAAATCGATCTCGGCCCGGAGCAGGTCGCGTGCTGTGTGCGCGAGGTCGGTTTCGGCTTTATGTTCGCCCCGGCCTACCATCCGGCGATGAAACACGTCGGGCCGACACGCCGTGAGATTGGTATTCGAACCGTCTTTAATATCCTGGGGCCGCTGACCAACCCGGCTCATACACGCTACCAGGTGCTTGGCGTCGCGGATGGCTCGCTGCTGCGCAAGATGGGCGAGGTACTGCTGCATCTCGGCTGCGAGCATGCCTTGATCGTCCACGGCGAAGACGGCATCGACGAATGCTCATTGAGTGCGCCAACGCGCGTCTGTGAGGTGCGCAGAGGCCAGGATCTCCGCGAATACAGCATCACGCCGGAAGATCTCGGCTTTACGCGTATCACTGATCGCCAGCCATTCCAGGGAGGCGATCCTGCCCACAACGCCGCTCTTCTGCGCGAACTGCTCAGCGATTATGTGGATTCACCCGCGACGCATATGCTCTGCCTGAATGCCGGGGCCGCGCTGCTGGCGAACGACCTGGTTGCGTCATGGCAGGATGGCATCAAGCTGGCGCGTGCGACGCTGCGCGAAGGCAAGGCGCGGCAAAAACTGGCCGATGTCATTGCCTGTTCTCAAGCTCAGGGCAGGGTGACACATGTTTCTTGATCGCATTGTCGAACGCACCCGCCAGGATCTTGAGGAGCGCAAGCGCGAGCAGCCACTCGAAGAGTTGCAGCGCCTCGCCGCCGCGCAGCCTCACCCGCGCGACCTGCTGGCCGCGCTGCAATCGCGCGCAAGCGTGCGCCTGATCGCCGAAGTCAAGCGCGCCTCGCCCTCGAAGGGTATGCTCGCGCCCGACCTCGATCCGGTAGCGCTGGCCCGCACGTATGAGAACAACGGCGCGGCGGCCATCTCCGTGCTGACGGAGCCGCATTTCTTCCTGGGAGCGCCGCGCTACCTCACAGAAATCAAGCAGGCGGTGAGCGTGCCGGTGCTGCGTAAAGACTTCATCGTGGATGAGTACCAGGTCTATGAAGCGCGGTCATGGGGCGCGGACGCCATTCTGTTGATCTGCGCGCTTCTGGATGATCGCCAGCTTCGCCGCTTGCTCACACTCGCGCGCGAACTGGGTATGCACTGTCTCGTCGAGGTCCACAGCCGCGAGGAGGCCGGGCGCGCCGTGACCGCCGGGGCTATGATTATCGGCGTCAACAGCCGCGATCTGGTGACGTTCGCCATGCATCCCTATCTTATCCGCGACCTGCGCGCTATCATTCCGCCTGATCGCGTCGTCGTCGCCGAGAGCGGCATCCACAGTGCCGCTGATGCGCGTCGCATCGCACGCTACGATGTGCAGGCCATGCTGGTCGGCGAATCGCTGGTGGTCTCGCGTGACGTTCCGGCCCAGATGCGCATGCTCTTGCAGGGCGCCAACGAGAGCGTACAGGTCAAGATCTGCGGATTGCGCACCGTCGAGCATATCGATGCCAGCATCGCGGCGGGCGCGGACCTGCTTGGCTTCGTCTTCTACAAACCGAGCCATCGCTATATAGAACCGCGACAGGTACGATCATTGATAGAGGCCAGCGCGCAGCCGTCCCAGGGCGGCGCAGCGCCTGACCTGGTTGGCGTCTTCGTCAACGAGGATACGGATTTCATCAATGCGGCTGTGGAAGAGGCAGGGCTGCATTTTGTGCAGTTACACGGCACGGAATCGCCCGCATTCTGCCAGAGGATCAAGCGCCCGGTTATCAAGGCTCTGCACGTTCGCGAGGCGGCCGATCTTGAGTTTATCGAGAGCTACCGGCACGTCGCCTGGCGCCTGCTGCTCGACACGCCCACGCCCGCCTGGGGTGGCACGGGCACAACCCATGACTGGGAGCTTGCCCGCCGCGCGGCGCGGCGAGCGCCAATCCTGCTGGCTGGCGGCCTGACCGTTGAGAACGTCGCCGCCGCGTTGCAAGAGGTTCAACCGTGGGGCATCGATGTCAGCAGCGGCGTCGAGACGGACAAACAGAAGGACAGCGCGAAAATACAGGCATTTATCGCACAGGTACGAAAGAGCAATATACATGCAAATACAGCACCAGGACAGTAAAACAAGCTATCAGCATAATCTCTATCCCGATGAGCGCGGGCGCTACGGAGCATTCGGCGGCAAGTTTGTGCCCGAAAGCCTGATGGCGGCCCTCGCTGAACTGGAGGCCGCCTACGATCAATCGCTGGCCGACGCGGCTTTTCAGGCCGAACTGCGCGCGCAACTGCACAGCTTCGTCGGGCGCCCGACCCCGCTCTACTACGCGCCGCGCTTCTCGCAACTGGTCGCGCCGGGCGTCAGGGTCTATCTCAAGCGCGAAGACCTGGCGCATACGGGCGCGCACAAGATCAACAACGCGCTCGGTCAGGGCATGCTGGCACGGCGCATGGGCAAGCGGCGCATCATTGCCGAAACCGGCGCGGGGCAGCACGGTGTGGCAACGGCGACAGTCTGCGCGCTGCTCGGCCTGGAATGTGTGATCTACATGGGCGAGGTTGATATCGAGCGCCAGTCGCTCAACGTCTTCCGTATGAAGCTACTCGGCGCCGAGGTCTATCCGGTCAGCAGCGGCTCGCGCACGCTCAAAGACGCGATCAACGAGGCGATCCGCGACTGGGTGACGAACGTGGAGACGACGCATTACCTGCTGGGTTCAGTAACGGGGCCGCATCCTTACCCGCGCATTGTGCGCGAATATCAATCCGTCATCGGCGAGGAGGCACGCGCGCAGATCACGGAGCAGGAGGGACGCCTGCCCGATATGATCTTCGCCTGCGTCGGCGGGGGCAGCAACGCCATCGGCATCTTCCATCCCTTCGCCGATGTGCCAGAGGTGCAGCTTATCGGCGTCGAGGGCGGCGGGCGCAGCCTGGAGCCGGGACAGCACGCGGCGACGCTGGTAGCAGGCAGGCCCGGCGTGCTGCACGGCGCGTTCAGTTTCCTGCTGCAAAACGAGGATGGGCAGATCCTGGACACGCATAGCATCTCGGCGGGGCTGGACTATCCCGGCGTGGGACCAGAACATAGCTACCTGAAAGAGACGGGCCGCGCTACCTATGTTGCCGCAGACGACACCACCGCGCTGCGCGGCTTGCAGGCGCTGAGCCGCAGCGAGGGCATCATCCCGGCCCTCGAATCGGCGCACGCGCTCGGCTATCTGCTGGCAGCAGGGGAGCAGGGCAAGATCCCCGCAGGCTCTCTCATTATCGTCAACCTGTCGGGGCGCGGCGATAAAGATATGATGACCGTGGCAAAGGCGTTGAACGTCAATCTATAAGCAGCTATCAGATTTTCGACTACCCTCTCGTACTCGCGCCTCAGGCGCTCGCCACCATCCCGGGCGCGGCTGCTCAGCGAGAGAGTCGAAGGAATGCAGGAGAACAATTTGAGCACATTTCAATATCATAGCGATATTCTGGCGCGCTATCCTGCTATCGTTGGCGGGGTTATCATGGCGCATGGCATGACCAACGGGCCGACGCCGGAAAGCCTGCTGGCCGCGTACCAGGCCGAGCAGCAGAGCGTGCTGCAACATATCGGCAGTACACCATTGAGCCAGATCCCGTCGCTGTCGGCCTGGCGCAGTGCCATGCGCGGCTTTGGGGTCGAACCAACGCAGTATCGCAGCGCAGCCGAGGCCCTGCTGCGCCGCCTGACCAGGAAAGGCGATATTCCGAGCATCAATCTGCTGGTGGACATCGGAAACCTCGTCAGCATTCGCTACGCGCTGCCCGTCGCGGTCTTCGACACGCGTCCCATCCAGGGCGCGCTGACCGTGCATTTCGCCGACGGGACGGAGCGCTACACGACGCTTGGTGAGAGCGAGATCGACCACCCGGAGCCGGGCGAGGTCATCTTCTCCGACGAGACAAGGCTGGTCTTCGCGCGGCGCTGGTGCTGGCGTCAGAGCGAGCAGAGCGCGGCCCGGTCCGATACCACCAGCGCCATCATTACCATCGAGGCGCATCACACCGGCGCGCACCGCGATATCCTCTCCGCACTCAACGACTTGCAGGAGCTGCTGCGCAAATACGCGGGCGGGACTTTCACAGCCGGCATCCTCGACGCACAGCACCCGGCAATATCAGATTGACGAACAGCACAGGGGGTGCAGGGGAACGGCGTCCCCGGTCCAAACATGTCATCCTGAGCGCAGTGAAGAACCCGGCCCGACGAAGGCAGGACATCTTACTGAGCAGGGCCGGGTGTCTCGCTCAACAGGACAGAGTGGAGTGCTGCGCAGGACGAACTCGCCCGTCCTGACGGCGGGCAGATCCTTCGCTTCCGCTCAGGATGACATGGGCAGGGTACCTGCACAATTGAGCATTGGCACAGTATAAAACACCAGGGAGCAACCAATGGAACCTACAAATAACACAGTAATAGATCAGACGCGCAGCGACCAGCGGGAGAGCGTGCCCGCAAACAGGATCGGTGCGGCATTTGCGCACGCCCGGCAGGAGGGGCGCGGCACCCTCATTCCCTACTTCATGTGTGGCTACCCCTCGGCTGCTCAGAGCGTTCGGCTGATCCTGGCGGCGGCGGAGGGTGGGGCCGACATCATCGAACTGGGCATGCCTTTCAGTGATCCGCTTGCCGATGGTGCGACCATCCAGCACGCGGGGCATGTCGCACTCGAAGGTGGCATGACCATCAACGGCTGCCTGGAGATTGCCGGTCAGGTAGCCGCACAGAGCGATGTGCCGCTGATCCTGATGGGCTACTACAACCCCGTCCTGGCCTATGGCCTCGAACGCTTCTGCACAGCGGCGCGGGCGCACGGCGTCTGTGGCCTGATAATCCCTGACCTGCCACCCGAAGAGGCCACACCGCTCCAGCAGGCGGCGCGAGACAACGGCCTGGCGCTCATCTTCCTGGTGCCACCCACCGCGCCCGATGAGCGCATCGCCAGCATCGTAGCGCAGGCGGTACAGGGCTATGCGGGTTTTATCTACTGCGTCTCGCTCAGCGGTGTCACCGGCATGCGCAAAGAACTGCCTCCACACCTGCGCAGCTTCATTTCAAGGGTCAATGGCTATACGAAACCCAGAGAGCTGCCGCTGGCTGTGGGCTTCGGCCTCTCGACGCCCGAACATATCGCCGAAGTCACCAGCTACGCCGACGGTGCCGTTGTTGGCAGCGCCCTCGTTCACCTCATCGACCAGCGTGCGGAGAGCGAGCAGGCCGAGGCAATAAAAACGTATATTCGTAACCTCCGCCAGAAATAATCATTATATGTAGAGACGACCCTTGTGGTCGTCTTGCCCGGCGGCCTCCCTGCCTGGCCCGGCGGCCTCCCTGCCTGGCCCGGCGGCCTCCCTGCCTGGCCCGGCGGCCTCCCTGCCTGGCCCGGCGGCCTCCCTGCCTGGCCCGGCGGCGAGGCCGCCGAGGGGCCAGACCAGGGGCCAGACGACCACAAGGGTCGTCTCTACATTCGGCCCGTTTGTCCAGGCCAGACCAGGGGCCAGACCAGGGGCCAGACGACCACAAGGGTCGTCTCTACATTCGGCCCGTTTGTCCAGGCCAGACCAGGGGCCAGACGACCACAAGGGTCGTCTCTACATGGAACTGGTTCGCCTCTGGCGTGAGCTTGCCAGCATCCCGTAAAATAGTAAGCAATCTGTCTGCTTGCCGGCAAACGGATATACTATTGAAAGGGGTGAGCTGGTTGATCTACTGCCGAGGCATCCGAGGAGCGACTACCGTAGAGCGTAATGATCGCGAGGAGATCCTTGCGGCTACCACCGAACTCTTACAATTAATAGTAGAGCGCAATGAGCTGCAAACCGAAGATATCGCCAGCGCTATCTTTACCGTTACCGAGGATCTTGATGCCGTCTTTCCGGCTGTCGCGGCCCGCGCTATCGGCTGGACCGGAGTAGCCCTGATGTGCACGCGCGAGATCCCTGTCCCCGGCAGCCTGCGTAAATGTATTCGCGTCCTGCTGCATGTGAATACTATGCGCAGCGCGGCGGAGATGCGGCATGTCTATCTGCGCGGGGCGGTCAATTTGCGCCCCGATCTGGGCGACGAAGCGTAATTGTTTGTTTTTGTGATGGAATGAGGTTGTCAGTCAGGGCACGGATCATCTTGACAAAGTGGTCACGATAGGCCGCACCACTGGCGAGGAAGGGCCAGCCCTCTAACCATGTTGACCTGAAGGAGCCACTTTTGCATGATCGTTGTAATGAAACCATCCTGTAGTCAGCAGGACATCGACCACGTTCTTACCTTCCTTGATAAACACGGTCTAACCGGTCATCCCTCGGTTGGCGTCGAGCGCACGGTGATCGGCGTGCTCGGCGCGGTTGGTCCCTCCGGCGTTCCGGGGAGCATCGGCGGCATCACTCCCGCGCTGGGAGAAGCGCTGGAAGGCTTGCCCGGCGTCGAGAGCGTACTGCGCGTCTCCAAGCCCTACAAGCTCGCCAGTCGCGAGTTCCACCCGGAGGATACCATCGTCGATGTGCCGGTGCCCTGCGCCCCTGGCGGCGTTGTGAGCATCGGGGGCAGCGGCGTCGTAATGATGGCTGGTCCCTGCACCGTCGAGAGCGAAAAGCAGCTTATGACAGCAGCGGAGGCGGTAAGAAAGGCGGGGGCCGTGATTCTGCGTGGCGGGGCTTTCAAACCATCAACTTCGCCCTATGGTTTTCGCGGCCTCGGTGAAGAAGGTCTGAAGCTGCTGGCAAAGGCACGATCAGAATTCGGCATGGCGGTGATTACCGAGGTGATGACGCCAACCGATGTGCCGCTGGTCTGCGAATACGCCGATATTTTACAGATCGGTACACGCAACATGCAGAATTATATGCTGCTCGACGAAGTGGGCCGCAGCAACAAAGCGGTGATGCTCAAACGCGGCATGTCAGCGACGATTGAAGAATGGCTGCTGGCCGCAGAATACATTCTCTCACAGGGCAACCGTAACCTTATCCTCTGCGAGCGTGGTATTCGTACCTTCGAGAAATTCACGCGCAACACGATGGATATCAGCGCCATCCCGGTCATCGAAAGCCTGTCGCACCTGCCAGTTGTCGCCGATCCAAGCCAGGGGACGGGCCGCCGCGATCTGGTCGGGCCGATGACGCTGGCCGCCATCGCCTCCGGGGCCGATGGCCTGCTCATCGAGGTTCACCCCAACCCCGACGAGGCGCTCAAAGATGGCGCGCAGTCGCTAACCATCGAGCAGTTCCAGAGCTTGATGCCGCGCGCCCAGGCTGTCGCCAGCGCCATCGGGCGCAGCTTCGTCACGTGCTAGAGCCTGTCATGCTGAGCGGCAGCGAAGGATCTCATGCCCCATCGCCGCAGATCCTTCGCTGCCGCTCAGCATGACATGGCCCGGTTACCGTTTCTGGATTGTTAACGTTCATCACTCGCGCAGCGACCTCTGATAATACGCCATCAACGCCGCCGACTATGATGGTGTGCAAAAAACTTGCATCAGGTCTGTTCCTCGCGCCCCAGGGCGTCTTTCAAAGGCACTACGCGCTGCTGTAGGGCAAAGATGGCCGCCTGAGTGCGATCTGCCAGGTGCAGCTTTGACAATATGTTGGAGACATGCGTTTTCACCGTGCGTTCGCTCACCACCAGTTCAGCCGCGATTTCCTGGTTAGAGCGCCCTCGGGCGATCTGTCCCAGCACGTCCAATTCCCGGGGCGTCAGCTCAGCCAGCGGCGAGCGGTCGCGCTTTTGCACTTCTCGTAGCAGGCGAGCCGCGATCAAGGGATGGAGCTTACTTTCTCCGTGCGCCGCAGCCAGTACTGCGGCGATCAGGTCTTTCGGATGGGTATCCTTGAGCAGATAGGATAATGCTCCGGCCTTGATCGCGCCAAAGATGTGTTCCTCTTCATAGGAGGAGGTTAACACGATGATCTGCGTGGCGGGGGTGAGGCGTTTGATCTCTCGCACAGCGGTGATCCCGTCTACCTTTGGCATCAGCAGATCCAGCAGTGCCACATCCGGTAACAACTCGCTGGCTAACCGGATCGCCTCTGCTCCATCTCCACCTTCGCCAACCACACTGATCTCCGGTTGCTCTTCCAGCAGGAGGCGCAGACCCTTCCTGACCACAACATGATCATCGATAAGAATCAGTGTCATCATGATCGGTTCTCCCTGGGGATACAAATGGCGATCCGCGTTCCTGCTCCCGGCGTGGACTCAACGGAGAGTCTGCCGCCGAGTTGCTGGACCCGTTCTTGCATCAGACTTAACCCGAGTCCCTGCCCTGCCCTTCCTTCTATCTGCTCGAATCCTTTCCCATTGTCGCTCATAATCAATTCAACCTGCTCGGCAGTGGCATGCAGGACCAGAGTTATAGTGGTCGCTTCGCCGTGGCGGATGGCATTAGTCAGCGCCTCCTGGACTATGCGAAACAACGCCTGTCGGGCTGGTTCAGGCAGGGAGACAGGCTCGATCTCAGCCCGCACGTTGATTCCCAGTCGCGTCCGGTAGGTCAGGGCCAGATCTTCCAGCGCCTGGGACAATTCCAGGTTTTCCAACTGCACCGGGCGCAGTTCTAACAACAGCGCCCGCAGGTCACGCAGCATGTCATCGGTAGCCTGCTCTAAGGTTTCCAGGTAGGGATGCAGATCAGAGCCGGTAGCTATTGCGCTCTCCAGGCCACCGGCGAGCATCCGCAACGAAAACAGCTCCTGGGAAAGCGCATCATGCAATTCGCGCGAGATGCGCTCGCGTTCGGCGAGCCGTGCATTCTGTTCCGTCAGCTTGCGCTGCGCTTCACGGCTCTCCTCCAATTGCTCAGCCATGCGATTGAAGTGCTGCTCTAGCTCTCCGATCTCATCCTTACGCGAGAAGGGTATCCGCTGCGTGTAGTGGCCTGCGGCAACCTGGGTAGTGGCCGTGGCGAGGTAGCGTATCCGGCGGACTACCCCTCGGGTGGTCAATAGCCCGAAAATCCCACCAATGGGCGTGATGATGATGAGCAAGAGCAGACTTATCATGAGCAGAGAAGGGACCACGGACAGCCAGCTCCGCTGCCCCAATAGATCCAGCACTGAAGGCGCTCCTGGCAGTTGGACATAGACCGCTCCAATCGGCTGCCGCTGCCGGCTCCAGACAGGTTCAGCCGCATAGACGCTCCTGCGGTCGCCTCCGCTGGCCGCCGTTCCTGCCAGGGCGTTCGTGATCAGACGCGCTCGCTCGGGCAGCAGGAGCGGGATCGACGCCCCGGCGGGATAGCGCGCTGGATACGAACTGGCAAGTACACGGCTCTGCGGGGTAACGAGCAGCGCAAAGGCCAGGCGCCGGGTATCGGGCTGCTGGCCTGCAAGGTAGGGGATCTGAACGTCCTCTGAGGCAGAGGGCATCCCCGGCAGGATGAGCGTGCCAGGGCGATGCGGCTGAAAGGTCGCGTGAGGATTCAAGCCCGACGGATTGGCCTCCAGCGTCGCAGCCGATGCATAGCGCTCAGCCAGCTCGCGCGCTCTCAGAGTATAGACAAAGGGGGCAACAAAGGTGGTCGCCACTACTATAAACGCCAGCCACGCCAGAGCCACGAAAAGCAGGACCAGCCCGATAGTCGCCCGGACATACGCCATGGTCATGCGCGCCTGGAGTCCCGTCCACCTGAAAGCGTGTTGCCTTATGCGAATGCCTTGTTTGCCAGGGCTTGCTTTGCCTTTCATATCATCCTCCCGTTGAGCAGGAACCCGCCTCAAACCGTCTCCTCTCCGTATTGCGATCCAGTCGGGCCGAAGTCTCCCCAGATACGCCTCGTGTCTCTCATGCCGGCTTGCCTCATTCTACCATCTGGACCTCGGTTTCATCATGTAGCTCATTAGCCCCTTCCTCATCATTGTGGGGACTCATAAGCGGGCTCGCTTCCCGTGCGTGTTTCCGCTTCAGGTCCGATCACCGTTCGAGGCTCTCGTGACAGATTGGTTGCGCCCAGAAGAAGAAGGAGTGCCAGAGCAGCAACACAGAGCAGAAGATTGAAAAGCAGCGAGAAGAGGGTGCCGTTCTGCGCATAGGTATCAGGCATGAAACGAGGTAGTATACTGATACTGACGTGCAAGATGCAAGCCAGCGCGATGCGTCCTTTGCTGCTATTGAATGTCCAGGCCATGAGGATCGACAGAGCCAGAAATTGCAGGAGTGAGTCCCCTTGTAGACTCAGCGTCTCGATCAAGGACAGATGCAAAGGAAACGCTTGAAGCGTCTCGGGGAAATGCCACAGCGCCCAGAGTAATCCCACGATGAGGGACGAAGTGAGCGCGCTGGCGCGTGCCTGCAAACGTGGCAGGACAAAGCCGCGCCAGCCGAGTTCCTCCGTAATCGCAAAGAATAGCCCGGGGAGGAATGTCAGCAGGCGCAGGCCGGGATTGATCCACATGGGTGCAGGTTGCCCCAACAGGAGATTGATCCCCAGTGCAATGGCGCTAAGAATGATGGGGCCAATGATGACCGCGAGGTAGAGCCAGAGCGATGTCCTCGCGGGGGAAAGCTGGCGCAAGAGAGCTGATATCCCATGCTTGCCTGCGATCAGAGCTGTAATCACCAGTGCCGCAACCGCTGGCATAAGCGATGGGAGAAAGCGCAGCAGGATATTCGATGTCAGTGAAAGCGAGACAGGAATTTTGATAGGCCACGAAATGAGCAAGGTCAGCAGGTAGAAAGCCAGGATGGGGTGACGTTTCAGCAGGTTCATGATAGACTCCCTTCTATACTCGCACGTCCACCTCTTTCCCACGGCTCCTGCCTTCTCACGAAGGCGGCGCTGGAGCAATGAGTGGTGAACGATGTATTTCATGAGCGAAGTATAGATGGGAAAAAGATGAAAGGGATCGTCCGCGAGCCGGATTCTGCCTCATACTTTTGACCGAGAAGGGCAGTACTCCCGGAGGCGGATTCTGGACCCTTATTAAAGGATCCGGCTTCACTCGCGCAGTGACCGCTGATAATACGCCATCTGTGTCGGAGCCTCTTCAACGCCGACCATGATGGTGTGCAAATGAGCGCTATCATACGCGGCAAGCGCCTTGCACAGTTCGCTACAGATATACTCGGCCAGGCGCTC
The DNA here is from genome assembly GCA_035294325.1 of Ktedonobacteraceae bacterium. Lineage (GTDB taxonomy): Bacteria > Chloroflexota > Ktedonobacteria > Ktedonobacterales > Ktedonobacteraceae > DATGLE01. The sequence continues at coordinate 20,015 of DATGLE010000016.1, forward strand.
CGCCGTCGAGTTATCGATGGGCAGCTCTACCACGTCGCCGCGCGGAAAGTTGTAGCGCCGCTCTTCAAAGCGAATCTCCCAGTTGTCGGACGACGGAATCAAGGTGAGGTGAGGATTGTGCAGCGGCAGCAAGAAGCGGTGATTGAGCCGCTGGCAAATCTCCCTGGTCAGTCGCTTCAGGATGGTAAAGTCAAAGACCAGCTTATCGGCGCCCAGTTCGCCTTCGATCTCGACCAGCACACCGTAGTTATGACCATGCAGCCGCTCGCACTTTCCTCCGTAGGTGATGAAGTGCGCGGCGCTGAAATTCAGGTTGCCGCCCTCTATCTTCACTTTGCGCATGATGCGCTCATTTGCCATAAAACATCTCCCATCTCGACTTTATGTCTGATTCGAACTCTATCGCGTGCTCACGCCTGCGGCGCTCACCGTATGTAAATTGTTGTGTGAAAAATGCGCTGCGCGCATTTTTCACACAACAATTTACATACCTGGCGCGGCGGAGCCGCGCGAACGCTCAGCAAAGGGGATGGCCGTCCCTCCGCTATTATTCGTACTCCGCTTTAAGTGGCTCCGCAACCTCGCGCGCCAGACGCGTCACGATGCCTTCGGGATACGGCGCGACCAGGTTCAGGATCAGATGATTCGCGCCCGCATCGATAAAAGAGCGCAGCGCGGTCCGCGTCGTCTCAAGGTCGTCCGGCTGCACGCGCCATTGGATAGAGCGCTCGATGCTGGCCGGATCGCGGCCAATCGCGGCGCAGTGCTGGTCCAGCACCTCGCTCTTGTGGCGAAACTCCTCGGCGGTGGAGGTATTGCAGTTCCAGATATTAGCGTAACGCGCGACCATACGCAGCGTCAATTTTTCGCCGCCTCCACCGATGACGATAGGGGGATACGGCTTCTGCACCGGCCTGGGATTGCAGAGGGCATTCCTGAGATGGTAGTAGCGCCCCTCGAAGTTCGCCACCGGCTCGGTCCACAGCAGCTTGATGACCTCGCACGCCTCGCCCATACGCCGGATACGCTCGCCGGTTGTGTAGAAGGGAATATCGTACATTGTATGCTCTTGCACATTCCAGCCCGCGCCGATGCCGAAATCGAGCCGCCCGTTAGAGATGATATCAACGGTTGCTGCCATGTTCGCCAGTACGGCAGGATGGCGGTAGGTGTTGCCTGTGACCATCACGCCGATCCTGATACGCTGCGTGCGCGCCGCCAGCGCCCCTAGCAGCGTCCAGCCCTCCAGGCATGGGCCGGTTGGATCTTTGCCCAGTGAGAGGAAATGGTCAAAGTCCCAGGCATGCTCCATGACTGGCAGAGCATCAGCCTCCAGCCAGACGCGCAAAATATCCTCGTAAGTCGTGAATTGCGGAGCGGTTTTGATACCGAAACGCAGATGTTTCTTTGTAGTAGCCACCTGGATATCCTTTCTTCATCGGGAGGGCAGCCGTGCTATTGACCCTTCCTTTTTTGTCTTCCATCATTATATACACACATCGCTCCTGGAGGGTATTTGATCGCCTGCACCCACGCTCGCTCGCCCCTGCCCATCGGTGCGGCCTGGCCCGTGTATCCAATTATCTGTAACCGCGCTCGCTCGCCCCCACGGCGCTCGCCTGAGATACTTTGCTTGTGGGCCTGGTGCTTCGCACCAGGCCCACAAGCAAAGTATCTCCCCTGCGCGGAGCAGCCGCGCGAGTCTATGGAAGAGAGTCAGGCTTCAGAGAAATCAGGTATGCACTTGACCGCCTGTGGCTGCGCTACGAGAAGAAAGAATCTATGCTATACTATAGCAGCGCCACCCGGAGCCTCTTCTGCACTCATAAGCAGAACTTTAGATAACTGCTCAGGGTGCGCTAAACGGCTATTTTCCCCCTTGATGGGGACATGCACTTCTGGAAGATTTATAGTCGTAGAGCTACCGGGGCCAATCTATGGTGGATAGGCAGCCCCGGTACATTATCGTATGAAAGGAAGGCAGAAGCACAATGACGGTGGCCGAAACTTTCGAGACCATGCAGACCCTCTTCAACCCTGCGGCAGCTGGAAACATGAATAAGACCATCCAATGGGACATTAGCGGCGACGAGGCGGGTAAGTGGGCGTTCAAGATCGCCAACCAGACCTGCGAGTTAATCCGCGGTGGCGTTGAGAAACCCGATCTCACGATGTCCATGAGCGATAAAGACTGGCTTGCCATCGCCGAGGGTAAGCTGGATCCGATGAATGCGTTCATGACAGGTAAAGTGAAGGCGGCAGGCGATGTGATGCTGGCAATGCGCATCCCCAACATCTTCCCCGTAAAACGCTAATCATCCCTGCTTTCCGATATCCCCCACCCTCGCGTGCTCGCGTCTGCGACGCCCGCCCGACATAGTTGTATTGCGGGACAATGCGCAAAGTGCATTGCCCCGCAATACAAACTACATTTTCGGCTGGCTGTTAACGTGGCATAAGTTACTTCTTAACCCTTTCTTTTTGGTCTCAATCAACTCTGTACATGCTTCCCTGTTTATGTTATATATCTTTCTGTATCATATTATTTCAAGCCTTACCATCACATTTAGAGCGGGGCTGATTCCCAACACCTCTGCATACTCGCGCCTGCGGCGCTCGCCCGATGGATGATATGTGATGGTAGATACGCGAAGCGCATCTACCATCACATATCATCCATCGATGCGGCAGCGGAAAAAGAAGCAGGGAACACCCCATGGCCCACCAGGGACTATCGCCTCTGGACTCTATTTTTCAGGAGGAGATTTATTATGACCGATACATCCGCCCACGGAGCAGCGCGCGCTGCGGGGAGCTACGATGCCCGCCCCTGGCTCAAGCACTACGCCCCCTACGTGCCGCCGGATCTTACGCCACGCTTTGCCAGCGGACTCGAAATGTTCCTGGAAACGGTAAAGGCGCGCTCCGAACAGCCCGCGATCTATTATTTCGATCAGACGATCAGCTACGGCGACCTCGACAGGCAGAGCAGCGCGCTGGCCGCCGCCCTGAAAGAGCGCGACGTGCAGCGTGGAGACCGCATCGCACTGTACTTGCAGAACGTTCCCCAGTTTCTTATCGGTATGTACGGCGCATGGAAGGTTGGCGCCATCGTCGTGCCCTGCAACCCGATGCTCAAGCAGCAGGAGCTTGCTTATCAGCTCAACGACTCCGGTGCGAAGGGCCTGATCTGCCTTGAGTCGCTGTACAGTGCCATCGCCCACGAGGTCGTTACGCAGACAAAGGTCGAGTTCGTCATCACGACGAGCGAACTGGACATGCTCGGCAGCGGAGCGACACCCGCGCTGCTCGCCTCTTCAAAGAAGCAGCGCTTTGATGAGACGCTGGATCTGCTGGACCTGCTTGCTCGCTTCGATGGCGCTGGCGTCGAGCCGACTACGCTCGCACCAGACGATACCGCCTTCCTTACCTACACATCGGGCACGACGGGACGGCCCAAAGGCGCGATGAACACACACGCCAACGTCGTCTTCAACTCCACCGTCTACCAGCAGTGGATGCAACTCGACAGCAGCGACGTTGTGGTAGGCGTAGCGCCATTCTTCCATATTACCGGCCTCATCGCCCATCTCACCGTCGCCGCGCTGGCAGCGATGCCCATCATCACCTTCTACCGCTTCGACCCGGCGGAGATGCTGCGGCTCACCGAAAAATGGCGCGGCACCTTCACCGTCGCCGCCATCACCGTCTTCATCGCGCTGCTGAACCATCCCGACATCAAGACGCGCGATCTCTCGGCGTTCAAGAAAGTGTACAGTGGAGGCGCTCCCGTATCGCCGGCTATCGTCGAGGAATTTGAGAAGGTGACAGGGGCCTATATTCACAATATCTATGGCCTGACCGAGACCACATCGCCATCACATGCGACGCCGATGGGCGCGCGTGCGCCCGTTGATCCCGATTCGGGCGCGCTCTCGGTTGGCGTGCCTATCCCCAACACGCTCTGCCGCGTGGTCGATGTTGCTACCGGCGAGGATCTGCCCCCCGGCGAGGTCGGCGAACTGATAACGAAGGGGCCAGAGGTTGTAGCAGGATACTGGGAGAAGCCGGAGGAGACCGCCTACGCCATTCGCGACGGCTATCTCTATACTGGCGATGTGGCAAAAATGGACGCCGATGGCTGGTTCTACCTGGTTGATCGCAAGAAGGATATGATTATCGCCTCCGGCTTCAAGGTCTGGCCGCGCGAAGTCGAAGATGTGCTCTATCAGCATCCGGCGGTGCGCGAGGCCGGCGTCGTTGGCGCACCCGATCCCTACCGTGGCGAGACGGTTGTAGCCTATGTCTCGCTCAAAAGCGGCTATGCAGGCAAGGTGACGCCGGAAGAGCTGATCGAGTTCTGCAAGCAGCGCATGGCGAACTACAAGTACCCCCGGCGCGTCGAAATCATGGAGGAGCTGCCCAAGACTCCCACTGGCAAATTCCTGCGCCGCGAACTGCGCGGCATGGCCCGGCAATAAGACGGGGGCAAGCCCCCTCTCTACACGTTGGAAATGTAGAGACGGGGCTTGCCCCCGTCTTTCCACATACACCCTCCTCTCCACATACACCCTCCTCTCCACATACACCCTCCTCATACAAATACGCGTTCACTATTATAATATATCTTCCAGATCCCTGCGCGCACGAGACCATCGAATGTTGTCTCTCAGAACGCGGATTCGTATCAGGCCACAATCCTCGCCATCCTTCTCGGCCTTCGTGGAAAACCTGCGTCTGAAATATCCCCCAATTGGGGGATAGCTGGAGCGTTCAAACCTATCCTCGACGAAACTCATCGTTTCTAAATATAAGTCTCCTCAAAAAGGATAAACGGATGAACGCTCTCACTAAAAGAAGGTACCTGGCTTCGAGCATCATTCTATTTTCAATAGCGCTGGGGATTGTGTTCGTGCTGCTATTGACGCTTTCCCTGCCATACTCGCAGGTGCCTCCTCACATACCTATAACGCCAACCCCCGGAACACCCACGCCGGGGGCATGGCTGGCGTCGTGGCTCCTGCTGTGATAGAGAACGCGCTCAACCAGGCGCAGTGGGATCGTTATGGGGATGCGCATGATGATGGTGGTGGTGGTGATGATGGTGGTCATCATGGCTGTGCCCCACGGTCCCTGGCGCGTTCTCTACCGTCCCCTTGCCATTGAGCAAAGACGGATCGCGCAGTTCGGGATACTTCTCCTCCAGCCGCGCCTCGCGCTCAATGCGATGGCGCCAGTAGTTCAGCGTTTCGGGATCGCCGCCGTTGGTATCATTCCAGCTTGTGGGCCATGCGGCGCGACCCGGCCCGGGATTGACCCTGCCACCGATGGCGAAGGTAGAAACTACGCGCTGCGTCCGCACGCTGCCACAGATGGAGCAAGCCTGCGGACCGGATGCCTCAAGCGGGCGCTGGAACAGCCGCGAGAAGACCGAGTTGCATTGTTGGCATCGATACTCGTAGATGGGCATGGCGCTTACCCCCATTGTGCGAAGTAAGGCCATCCATCGCTGGAGCGATGGATGGCCCGCTTGATTACCAGTATTCGAAGCTGTTCTGGATCACATGCCGCATCTCGTCGGCGCCAGTATCGCGCGGGCAGTTGACGAGCAGCCGCTGCTGCTTGAGAGTGCCGTCGATGAGAGCAGCAACATCGGACTCGCCATAGCCCAGAGCCGAGATACCATTAGCGACGCCCGTATCGCGCATCAGCGAGATCAAGGTACGCGGCAGCACCTCCGGCATCTCGGCTGCGCTCAGTCCGCTCACGTTCGCGCCCAGCAGTTGCGCCGCCCGCAGGTGACGTTCGGGGTTTGTCGGGTACGTCCAGCGGAAAGTTGCCGGCGCGGTAACGACCACCGAGAGGCCATGCGGGATCATCGGCTCATCCTGCGGATAGTCCGGTGGCCGGAAGTTCTTTACCAGACCGGCGATAGGATAAGCAATGGCATGGGGCACATGCACGCCCGCGTTGCCAAAACCGATCCCGGCGTAGGTTGCCGCCATCGCCATATGCGTCCTTGCCTCCACATCCATGCCATTGAGCACGGCGCGCCGGAAATAGGTCCCCAGGTACTCCAGCGCCTTCTCGCACCACAGGTCGCTGATGGGATTGCTACCCACATAGACCGGGCGCTGGTCCGGCTCATGGCGTGGACGGGCGTTATACGGGCGGCTCGTGTAGGATTCGAGGGCGTGGGTGAGCACATCGAAGCCCGGATACGCCGTCGCCATCGGAGGCAGCGTCACGGTGTTTAGCGGATCGATGATCGCCAGCGTGGGACGCAGGTAGCGATGTGAAATGCCCGTCTTGACCTTCAAGGAAAGCACATCCAGCACGGCTACCGCAGTGGTCTCGCTGCCGGTGCCGGCAGTGGTAGGAATAGCCACCAGCGGCTTCAACGGTCCCGGAACGGTCAATCCTTTGCCGATGGGCTTGTTCACGTAGTCCAGTACCGGCGCCGGATAGGTCGTGAACAGGTTCGCCGCCTTCGCCGAATCGATGCTGCTGCCACCGCCAATAGCGATGAAGCCATCGTAGTCGCGGCCACGCACGAAATTCGCGATCTCTTCAAAGGATTTGTCCGTCGGTTCTACATGCACGTCATCAAAGATTTCGGCCTTGAGACCTGCCTCCTGCACAAGCGAGCGCACGCGATCCGGCAGACCAAGCTTCATGACTCCGCGATCGGTGATAATCAGCGCGTTCTTGACACCCAGGCGCTTGAGATCATAGGCAACCTCATTGGTAGCGCCGGGGCCGACCTTGATCGGAGTCATTTCCATTGTAAAGACGGTTTCGTTGGGAATATCGAGACAGCCCATAACGCACACTCCCTTTCCTTCGCTTTATCGTAACTCAGTCGTAGAACGCTTCGGGCGCCAGGCGAATCTCCTTGATCTGCTTGGGATCATGTCCGAAAATGATCGTTGCGTCTCGCAGCGTGGCAAGACCGCGAATGCGCTCAACGGAGTTCAGCCAGCCAAGACTATCCCAGACAATGGCGGCGCCGACGGGAGGAGGTCCATAACTCTCACGCATATAAGCGGCATCCGAGGTAAAAATCATTGTGCCTGTGTTTGGCAGATCTACCATCAGGCACATCGTACCCCAGGTATGCCCCGGCGCCTCGAACAGCCGCACCCCTTCCATGACCTCTGTATCCTCGCTCAACTGCACCCAGCGCAGTCCGTCCACCATGTAGTCTCTCTTCAGGTGAAAGCCCTGCACCTCACCCGGGATGGAGATCGCTCCCTGGTACTCCTTCCTGTGGACGAGGATCTTTGCATCGGTATTTTTGAATGCTCTGATATTGCCTGCATGATCGAGATGCAGGTGACTCAGGGCCACATACTTGAAATCGGAGGGATCAAGCTTGAGCTGTTTGAGGCGCTCTTCGAAATACTGTTCCGGCGTGACATCCTCGTAAGGGAACCAGTTGTGAGCCGCTGTGTTCTGCCAGTGCTGCTGCCAGTCACGCGGGCACGTAGTATCGAACAACAGGCGTCCATCGGGATGATCGACCACAACGGTATGCGTCGGGCACGGTCCCCACTGCGACTGGGGAGCCTGGTTTGCCTTGCTCTGCATCCATTCTGCATTTACAAGTAACCACCGGTAGTCGCACATCATGTTGCCATGATGCTGCACGTAGACTTTGATCGCGGGCTTTGCCATTGCGTTGTCTCCTCGCTGAAACTGTCCGGTTCATTACGAGCCGGTGCAAATCTACCTTACGCGCGTACTCTGTACCTGACCTACATGGGAAGCACTACAATCGAAAGCAATACGAGAGGAATGCCCGGTTCACATTGTGAAATTCTAACCACGCACTACAAAGAGGAAACCCTATCCCATATTATACCGCCTGATTGTTAAAGTGTGTTTGTCCTTCGCCTGCTCGCGCCTGCGCGCTCGCCAAAAAGGATAGAAGGCGCGAAACAGACGCGCAGCGCGTCTGTTTCGCGCCTTTTGAACGCCCATGCCTGGCGGGAGCGGCGCGATGATGGAGTGAAACTTTTTAATCCGCACACTCTGTTCGCCGGACGCAGGCCACTGCCTCGCGTCCTCACCGGTAACAAGGGAGGGGGTACAGATTGAAAAGTTAAACCGCATGATCGCGCCACTACGCACCGAGACGATGACCGGATTAATTTCTTAAACCTCTTAATGGCCCTGACGCGCTCGCCGGAAGGGGATAAGATAGGTGCAGCCAGGCGCTTCGCGCCTGGCTGCACCTATCTTATCCCCTTCTCAGGCGTGGCTCCGCCACGCCTGAGGATATGTTACATCCACTGCCAGCAGTGCACGCTGGCAGGATGGCCCTTGATCGCCAGCGCGGCGGCATAGCCGGGATCAAAGGAGAGATCATAGAGCGACCAGCAAGAAGGCTCCTGCCTCCCTTCCCTGATGTTCAGCAGCGCGGGCGGCTCGCCCGGTGCCAGCGAAACGTCAAACATATCCAGCGGCAGCGATAGGCCCATACCCCTCGCCTTCAGGTAAGCCTCCTTGCGCGTCCAGCAGCGAAAAAATGCCGCCTGTCGCTCCTCTGGCGGCAGCGAACACAGCACACTCACTTCGTAGGGTGAGAAGAAACGCTCGCTGACCTGCTCGTATTCCAACTCACGCATACGCTCGACATCCACCCCGATCTCCTGGCCGCGTGTCAGGGCATAGAGCGCCATGCCAGCCGAGTGCGCCAGGTTGAAGGTCAGCCCGGCGCGCACGAACTCACCGGCAAGCGCAGGCTTTCCATACGGGCTATAAGAAAACCGGAGCGCCGATGGTTCGCAGGATAGATAGCGCGCCAGGATAACCCTCAGCGTTCCATGCGCGACGATGAAGCGCGCGCGGTCTCGCGGAAAGTAGAACTTCTCGGCCCGCGCCGCTTCATCGCGGGCAAGGAACTGCATCAGGCCCCGGGTATAGTCATGAGGCTGGTCCAGCACGGCGCGCCAGACATGCACCTCGTTGCCCGATAGCTCCGGCGATTCCGGCGGCGCAAGCCACTGAGATAGAGGGGCAGGCATATAGAGTGCTAGACCACCTGCGGCAGTCGCTGCTGAGCCGCGGCGACGGCCTCGGCGGGATACTCATAATCTTGCAGTTGCCCGCTAAGGTAGGCATCATACGCCTGCATGTCGAAGTGACCATGCCCGCTCAGATTGAAGAGGATCACACGCTCCTGCCCGGCTTCCTTCGCCTTGAGCGCCTCATCTATCGCGGCGCGAATGGCGTGCGCCGTCTCTGGCGCTGGCAAGATCCCTTCGTGCCGTGCGAAGAATATCGCCGCCTCAAAGACGCTGTTCTGGTGAAACGCCTGGGCCTCGACGATGCCTTCCTCATGCAGTTGGGACATCACCGGCGCCATGCCATGATAGCGCAGCCCGCCTGCGTGGATGCCCGGGGGCATGAAATCGTGGCCGAGCGTATGCATCTTGACCAGCGGCGTCATGCCGACGGTATCGCCAAAGTCATAGGCATATATCCCCCTGGTCAGGCTGGGGCAGGACATTGGCTCGGCAGCCAGGAAACGCGTCTTCAATCCCTTTTTCAGCGCCTCGCCGATAAAGGGGAAGGCCAGGCCCGCATAATTGCTGCCGCCGCCAACGCAGCCGATCACTACATCCGGGTAATCGTCGGCCTGCGCCATCTGGAGCAGCGCCTCCTGCCCGACGACGGTCTGGTGCAGCAGCACATGATTCAATACGCTGCCCAGTGAGTATTTGATGGTGCCGCCGCTTTTCGCAGCGACCTCCACCGCTTCGCTGATAGCGATGCCCAGGCTGCCCATGTTCTCCGGGTCCTTCGCCAGGATGCTGCGCCCGGCATCGGTAAGGTCGGTGGGGCTGGGATGGACAGTCGCGCCGTAGCTCTGCATGATAATACGGCGATAGGGCTTCTGGAAATAGCTGACCTTGACCATGAAGACCTCAACCTCCACGCCGAAGAACGCGCCCGCCATCGCCAGCGCCGATCCCCATTGCCCGGCGCCCGTCTCAGTCGAGATCTTCCTGACACCCTCTTCTTTGTTATAATAAACCTGCGCAACGGAGGTGTTCGCCTTGTGGCTGCCAACCGGGCTGACTCCCTCATATTTGTAGTAAATTCGCGCCGGCGTGTCCAGCGCCTTCTCCAGACGGCGCGCGCGGAAGAGCGGACTGGGGCGCCACTGCATATAAATCTGGCGAATCGGCTCCGGGATCTCAATATAGCGCTCCGTGCTGACCTCCTGCATGATGAGCGCCATCGGGAACAGGGGCGCAAGATCATCAGGTGTGACCGGCTGTTTCGTGCCAGGATGCAGGACGGGCGCGGGCGGATGTGGGAGATCGGCCAGGATGTTGTACCAGGTGCGGGGCATCTCGTCCTCGCTCAAAAGGTACTTGGTGTGCTTGGTATCAGGCATAGTGCGCTCCTCTCATGGCTGAATTAAAAAAATAGTGGCATCATTGGTTCGGTTCCGTGGTCAAGCCTGGATGCTGCATCTGCGCAGCCCCCTATAGCCTGGGCACTCATGAATACAATGCTAAACCTGCTCACATGGATTGTCAAGTGACCGGTCTATCGCAAATGGGGGCTGCCCATCATATTTTGGCTCTCCTCGCCACCTTCGGTGGCTCGCAGAGAAAGGAAGGAGGGCCAGATGCCGCCTGCGGCGGCATCTGGCCCTCCTTCCTTTCTCTGCGAAGCACGCTGCGCTGGCTCAGCGCGGCGAGTGGCAGCCCAGATCAGGTGGCTGTAGCAATTCCTTTCTCTGCGAAGCACGCTGCGCTGAGCCAGCGCGGCGAGTGGCAGTCCAGATCAGGTGGCTGTAGCAATTCCTTTCTCTGCGAAGCACGCTGCGCTGAGCCAGCAGGGAAAGAGGGGAGGGCTTCCCCATTCCGAGGCGCTCGCCTTATGTCATGAGTGTTTGTGCGAAAAAATGCGCTGCGCGCATTTTTTCGCACAAACACTCTCCCTCTTCGGCGCGCCTGCGCCGCGCGATCACTCCACAAGAGAGGGCAAGGTTGCTGAGCGCCGGACATTCTCTGAGGTTATGGACGCATGAGGCTCGCTGACGCGCCTCTGTGGACGCAGTTGCGAGGCATACCCATCAAGAATGGGAAAGCCCGCAGAAAGAGAACAGGGCTATGTAATGCTCGCCAGAAGCGGGGGTCAAGGGGGCGGCCGCCCCCTTGCGGGGCGCGGGGTGTCCCCGCCCAGACTCTTCCTTTCGGGCGGGGGTGAGGAGAATTTAATAGCCCTGGAAAGAGAAAGCCTCGATAGCTATGAGATCTCACTTATGGTACAATTTTGTGACAGACCGAAAGGAGATTTATCACTATTATGGCGGGATCGGTGAAAGAACCTCTGAATGGGATGAGAGAGCAGACGGTAGCGGTCAGACCTTTGCTCGCATGCGGCGCAATCGGTCCACTGCTCTTTATCGTTGTGTTTCTTATCGAAGGCGTCACGCGCGCTGACTACAATCCCTTGCGCTATCCAGTCAGTTCACTTGCCATCGGCGCTTCTGGTTGGACGCAGGCCGCGAACTTCCTCATCACTGGCGCACTTCTCCTCACTTTTGCCTTTGGATTGCGGCATGTACTTGGAGGCTCAAGAGGCGGAACCTGGGGACCGCTGCTCATCGGCCTGACCGGCGCTGGCCTGTTCGGCGCCGGTATCTTCACTACCGATCCCGTTTTTGGCTATCCTCGCGGCGCACCACTAATCCTTGCCCAGTACAGTACTCATGGACATCTGCACGATTTTTTCTCGCTGCTGTTCTTTGCCGGGCTGCCAATCGCTTGCTTCGTGTTCTGCCGGCGCTTTGCTACGGCGGGCGAGCCTGGATGGGCAATCTACTCGATCCTTACCGCCCTCGGCATGCTCGCAGCCTTCATTCTCGCCAGCATGGGCTTTACCCAGAATCCGGGCTTCGTCAATTTCGCTGGATTATTCCAGCGCCTGTCGATCAGTATTGGTTTGATCTGGATTGCCCTCCTGGCGCTTCGATTCATGAGGATGACATTTCACAAAGATATGCTATAATCTTCTCAATATGAAGAATGTAACAGCTTATCCCGATCAGCGGCGCATCCTCAACTGGTCGCTGATCCACCCATCTCCGAAAATGAACTACAGCGCCGCGTAAGCCTGGTGCGTTCGCTTACGCGGCGGAAAGTGGCACCACCTGCATCATCGCTCATTCCGGCTTCACGCCAATGAGCAATGACGTGTTGTGCGACTCTCTCCCTTTCATATCATAGCTTCTTCTAAACGTTCGTCATCAGGCAATCCTCACCCCATTGATCCATCATATTCCACCTTGCGAGGATATCTGATTGATGAACATTTTTTGCACTTCACATGTTTTATATGCATTTATAACATTAATACGTGGGCCACCTGCTTCCGCTAAGGGCGTGTCTGATTCTCAACACTGCGCTCTCCTGTGTTGGGCCTTCGCGCGGCAGAGCCGCATGAGGGAGAGAGTATGTGTTATAGAAAATGCGCTGCACGCATTTTCTATAACACATACTCTCTCCGGCGAAAGCTGTAGTTTTCAGCAAATAATGGCGCAGGCAATCAGACGCACTTTTAAACGAACTGTTACGTAGAAAGATAAGAAAGCAGGTAGCTATTAAATGTCAACATCACAAGATAATCTTACCGGGAGCACACAGAACGCCGCTCCGCCGCTCTGGCGCAATCGCGACTTCTTGCTGCTGTGGAGCGGGCAGTCCGTCTCCTCGCTTGGCACGGGCATCTCGTCGCTCGCCCTGCCTCTGCTAATCCTGGCGCTGACCGGCTCTCCCACTATCGCCGGCCTGGTGAGCGGCGCCGGCTCGCTGATCTACTTCATACTCACGCTGCCGGCGGGCGCGCTGGCGGATCGCTGGGACCGCAAGCGCGTGATGATTATCTGCAACGCGCTGCTGGGCCTCAACATGGCGAGCATCCCCGTTGCGCTGCTGATCGGCCATCTGACGATCACGCAGTTGTTCATCAACTCGCTGGTTTCAGGAGCCTGCACGATCTTTCTGTACGTCGCGGAGAAGGCATCGCTGCCGCGCGTCGTCACAAAGCAGCAGTTGCCTCAGGCGATGGCGCAATACGAGGCCAGCGAGAGCGCGATTACGCTCGTCAGTCCATCGCTCGGCGGCATCCTTTACAGCCTTGCGCGCGCCGTTCCTTTCGTGGCCGACGCCGTTTCATACCTGCTGCTCACCATTGCGCTTCTCTTCATCAAGCAGGAATTTCAGCAAGAGCGCACAACCGCTCGCCAGGAGCTTTTCAGCGAGATACGCGAAGGCATTGTATGGTTGTGGCGTCATCCACTCCTGCGCTCCATGACCTTGCTGATGGCCGGCCTCTTCTTCGTGCTCGCGTTCGGCGACGAACTGCCGCTCATCGTGGTTGCCCAAAGTCACGGCGCCACCCCTGCGATCATCGGCCTCATCTTCGCGGCGGATGGCGTCGGCGGCCTGCTCGGCGCGTTCTGCGCTCCCTGGTTCCAGAAGCGCTACCGCATCGGACACATCATCATCGGCATTCACTGGGGATTCGCGCTGCTCTGGCCGCTGTACGCGCTGGCGCCGAATGCGCTGCTGCTGGGAGCTATCGGGATCGTCGTGGGATTCATCGATCAGATCCACGACGTGACCTGGATCAGCTACCGCATCGGACTGATTCCCGACGCTTTGCAGGGTCGCGTTACCAGCACGTATCGCCTGATCTCGCGCAGCCTGCGCCCGGCAGGGCTGGCGTTGTCGGGCATCTGTATCCAGCACATCGGCGCGCCGCAGACATTTCTGGTCGCAGCCGCCTGCCTCGTTGTGCTGGCCGTGCTGACGACGCTGAGTAGAGATGTGAGGCGAGCGTAAAGTTCTCTTCTGTGCGCAGCGGTGCGATGATACAGTGGAACCATCACCATCGGGAAGCCGGGATGACAGGGCCGCTTTTGTTCGTTCCACTGCCTCATCACGCTTGCGGGCGCTCGACACGCCGAACGAAGCGCGATTCATTGCGCCGCTGCGCCCGGATATGTTCGCAACAGAGCTTCCTGATATGGCCCGGCGATGATTCTCTCATCCCTGCCAGATGACGAGCGTCGTTACTTTCTGCTCGTCAAGCGTGGCAAGTTCGGGGGTGGCCGGGGACCAGGCGGCGAGCAACTGGCCGGGGCTGGCGCTCGCCGGCCACGGCTCGCCAGGGTAGCCGAAGAGCAGGCGCCGCTCGCCCGAAGCAATGGTGACGCAGCGCCGCGTAGAGATAGCAAGTACGCGCGGCATAGCTGGCAGGGCCTCCCAGCGCAGCGTTTCAGCCTTCGTATGCGCATCCCAGCCCACAACGCGGTTGTCTCTGAACGCTACGGCGAGCAGAACGCCATCGGGCGACCAGGCCACGCTATTCACCTTCTGGTCTGGCTTCGCTACCTGCCATACCGGCTGCTGGCTGCCCACTTGCCAGCACGAGACCGCTCCGTTGCTCGCGCCTGCCGCCAGTCGCGTCCCATCGGGCGACCAGCGCAATACTCCCGGGCCACCGCAGCGCATTGTCCCCGTCGCTATCATCTGTCCCGATGGCGACCTGGAGGCAGCGAGCGATGCATATGGCAGGGTATAGATCACGATCTGGCCTCCCAGCCACAGCGCCAGGCGCGCGCCGGCGGACCAGTCCATGCCTTCTACGACGCGTTCGCCGCAATGCAGGACCAGCGGCAGCTCGCGCTGTTGCGCCACATCCCAGAATCGTACCTCGCCTCCCCCGCTGACGGCGAGCACACGGCCATCCGGCGACCAGCACACACCTACGCACTGAGTCGCGTTCGCCGTCTGAACCTCCTGTAACGTGCCATCCCTGGAGAGCAGCAGTGGCGCCTGACCATAGAGCACGCATGCCAGCCGGTTGCCGTCACGCGGCCAGCACAACAACCTGGGGCGCGCCGGCAGATCGCGTCGAACTGGATCCCGCAGCGGATAGAGCGGAAGCGAGGTCGCGGACCGGTCTGCCACAGTGGCGACGGGCAGGGATGGCTTCTCGGGCAGCGGCTCATCGAGTATTTCATCCTCGCCGGTGAGCGGATCGATAGCAATGGCGAACTCCGGCTCGGCCTGGACGGGCCGGATGTGCGCTGCCGACATGCCTGTATCGGGATAGCCTGTTGGCACAGTCGCGCGGTCCAGGCGCTCTGTTTGCGCGGTAGCGCGCTCCCGGGCCAGTTGTGCAAGGGCGTGCTCCAGGGCGCGGGCAAAATCCAGCACCGTTGGAAAGCGCCGCTCCGGAACCTTCTCCAGCGCGCGCAGGATCACCGCGTCGACCTCGGACGACGTGACTCGCTGTGGATTCAGCGCGCTCGGCGGCATGGGCGCGTCATGCAGATGCGCCTCGGCGTATTGCTCATTGGTCGCGGCCTGAATCGGCAGCTTGCCGGTAAGCAGGTAGCATGCCATCACCGCGAGCGCGTACTGGTCGGAGGCACAATGGACTTTGCGCTGGATCTGCTCCGGGGCCATAAAAGCGAAGGTCCCCACTACCTCGCTCGCCATTGTTGAGGAGGATTGCAGCCAGCGCGAAATGCCAAAATCGCAGAGATAGAGATGAGCGGCGCGCCGTGCACTCTGCACGAAACGCAGCAAGAAATTGCCCGGCTTCACATCCTGATGCACAATCTGAGGATTGCGCGTGTGCAGATACCAGAGGCTTTCGGCAGCCTGCATGATCGCATCAGCCGTCTGCGGCAGCGTCCAATAGAGCCACGGCGGACTCTGCTTGATGAGGTCGGCGAGGGAGCCATCGCGCATATATGGCAAGACCAGAAAGGGAACCTGACGCCCCTCGTATCGAGTATCGCCATAATTCAGGATGGGCAGGATATGCTGATGATGCAGGCTGCTGGCAATCGCTATCTCACGTTGAAAGCGTTCGCGCGCTTTGCGGTTACGCTTCTCATCCTCCGGCACGGCGGTCATCATTTTGAGCACGACGAGTTCCTGAGTGAAGGTGTCGCGCGCCAGCCATACCATGCTCATCAGCCCCTCGCCCAGCAATTTCACTCGCTCGTAGCGCTGCACCTTCATCGAGATTGCCCCTCACCCCTCACTTTGTCTGCGGCTGGCCGAATTGCTTGAGTAATTGCTGGTGTCGCGCAAAAAGTTCGTTTTTATCCCTCAATTCCTTTTGTAAGCGGGCATTGATCGTATCGCGCTCTCTCACCGTTGCATTAAGCTTTGCCAGCACAGCATCTCTCTCTTTTGTCACCTGCACTAACCTTTCGCGCAACTCCTCCTTCTGCGCCTTCACCTCCTTGAGTTCATCCCCTCTAAAGCCATGCTCACGGCGTATCTCTTCCAGCTCCTCCTCGGCGGTTCGAGCACGGTTCTGCTCCGTCACGATACGAGCGCTCAGCGCCAGAATCTCCTTTTGATGTGAAGCGCGTTCGCTCTGTAGCTCGCTCTCCAGGTTCGCCAGCTGCGGTTCGTAGCGCCACCCCAGCAGGACGCTGCATAGCTCATGGAGCGGGCTGCCTTCTTTGCTGGCGGCGCGCAGTTCTTGCAGCCTTTGCACATCCCAGTGCCCGCCCGCCAGCAACCCGCCGAGCGCCCGCAGCGAGATCGCCAGTTGCTCAGGAGACTGCACGCCGGCTCTGGCAGGCGACAGGCCATACTGGCTGATATTTCCCGCATACTCGGCAACGCTATCGGGAGCCGACATCATGCTTAGCAGGGGCGCTATTTCCGCACGTAGCCCTGGTGAGGTCGTCGGAGCGTTGAACACCCTCAACAATTCCTGCTGCGTCTCCGTACCCAGCAGCAGGAAGATATGAGCAAGCTGCCTGTGATGCTGCGGGTAGTCTTCAAGCGCCTGAATGAGATGATCGACGATAGTATCTTCACCCAGCAACAGCAGGAGCGCCATGATGCGTAGATTCGTCGCTTCGACCCCATGCGTCTGCACATAATCGATCAGTTCAGAGATCATCACGCGGTCCGCGTAGTGCTGGCTTGCCTCGTCGTAAATGCGTTCGAGCAGCAAAGCCACAGCCATCGCGATATCATCCGGCTTATCGCTGATGAGCAGCGAGACCAGTTCATCCTTGATGACCTCTGTGCGCATGCTGTAGAAGACTTCCAGGGCAGCCCTGCGCAGAGCCGGATTGCGCCTATCGTTATGCACGGCCCAGATAAAGGGCAGAGCGGCCACGCCCATATCGCGCAGGATATGTTTCGCTGCATTAGCGACATTCTGGTCAGGATCGGTCAGCAGCAGGCCAACGCGTGCAACGGCAGCCGCCCCGATTCCTGTCAGCGCGATAGCGGCACCCCGCCGGCGCTCCTCAACATAGAGCGCCTGTACCAGATGATCGAGCACGGCGTCCTGCAACGCTTCCTTGCGCGCCAGGCGCCTGCACGCCTCCGCGACATCCTCCAGCAGATGGGCATCCTCCAGCCCCTCCAGCAGAGCTGGCATGCTCACATCCGCGAGCGCATCGGTCAGGACGTTCAGCAGCGCCTCCCGAGCGCGCGGCGGCGGCGTGGGATTAAAGAGGTTCACGATAGCGCGCAGCGTCTCCCGGGGATCTTCACGCTGACGAACCAGCGCCACAACGATGCGCTGTGCCTGCTCGCGGGCAACACTGCTCTGGTCGTCCAGTCCCGCTATCAGCGGCCTGAGAATGATAGCGCCGAACCGGGGCAGAATAGCGGCGGCGGCATCCCCACGCTCGCGTTCGCCCAGCAGATCAACCAGCGGGGCGATAGCCGCGGATGGATATTTGAGCAGGATCGTCCCGGCGATGCGGCGCAATTGCGGCTGATTGAGTGCATCGATCAGCGCCGGCGCCACAACCGGGCCCGGCATATCGTTCAATGCCTGGTAAACAGCCTCACGCACGCGCTCGTTCCTGTGCTGCAAATGCGCTACCAGCGCCTGTGCGGCCTCCGCTCCCTGCATCTTGAGGATGGCGATAATCTGCTGCTCCTGTGCATCACTGCACCGCTCAAGCGCAGCGATCAGCGCATCGCCGGGAAACGGCGCCATGCCCAGTATCGCGCGGCGCACGCGCTGTGTATATGGCGTCTCCTGGCGCACATCCAGCGCCGCGAGCAGGCCATCCAGCGCTACCTCGCCAAGATGGCTCAGCGTATTGACCGCCTCTTCATAAAGTTGCGGACGCGCATCGGAGAGCGCCGCGAGCAGCGGCGCGACAACCTGCGGCTGTGGAAACTGGCCGAGCGCGCGCACAATGGTGATTGCCAGCAGCAAATCGATTCCCGGTGTCTGTAGCAGATCGATCAACTCCGGCAGGGAGCGTGGATCATGAATCTGCTCCAACACCTGCACCAGCAGCCGTGTACGCCCGGGAACGATAGGCGTTAAAGCCTCCATTACCGGCTCGATGACCTCTTCGCCGCCAATATCGCTTAGAATTTGTGCCGCCCTATCGGCCACCGGCTCGCTCGGGCTGGAGAGCACCAGGTCGATCAGCCCGGGGATGCTGGCCGGGGCGAGATCGCGCAGGGCATGCGCCACCTGCTGCTGCACCGACGGCGCCGGATCATCCACCAAACGCAGCAGAGGGGGAACGGCGCGCGTATCGCGAATTGTGCGCAGAATTTCAACCACGCGCATACGCACCATCTCCGCCGGCTGGCCCAACTGTTCCAGTAGCATCGGCACAGCAGGAGCGCCTATCTCCTGCAATGCCTGCATCACGTTAAGCGCCGCGACCTCGTTTTGCGATGGCAGATAGCGCATCAGCGCCTCTATGACTCTCTCCCAGCGCCTATCGTGCATCCCCCGGGTGGTATTGCGTCCCTGCTGTACCAGGATCTCGCGCGCCTGCTGCTGCACCTCCGGCTCCCCCTGATAGTTCGAGGTGAGCACGGGCACAATGCTATCCAGAACGCGCTGGTACTGCATCAGCGTGAGCTGGCGTGATTCCTTCTGCTCATCCAGGAAACGACCTAGCACAGTGAGCGCCGCGCGATGCACACGCGCGAGGAAGGGGCCGGGCGTGCGATTCTCCAGCGCTTGCAAGACGTAGGAGAGCGTGAGCGCGGGACCGAGGCGAATGAGGCCATTGGTAGCGCGCACGACAATAAACGGCTCCGCGTCGCTCAGCCGCGCCATCAGCGGCTCCACGGCCCGAGCGTCGCCGGTGCCGCCGAGGACATTGACGGCGGCAGCGCGCAAACGCAGACTGCGCTCCGGCCCCGGCAGGCTCAGGCGCGCTGCGCGCTCAACCACGACGCCGCCAAATCTCCCCAGCACGCGCGTCAGGCGCTTGACCTGCGCCTCATATGCAATATTATCAACGGCATCTTGTAGATGGGTAAAGAGCAGATCAGGAACAACCGTCTGGTCCAGCAGGGTGAGCAGGTCGTCAACGCCTTCGACCATAATCAATGGCAGCAGCGAGCGATACACCTCCTGGCCGCCCTCCTCGGCGCAGCGTGTGAAGATCCGCGCCAGATCCTCGCGGGCCGCCCGGTTGCGCACAGCAATCGAAAGGGCCTCCTCGACGCTCGGCGGCAGCACGACGCTGCGCTGCACCTCGGCCTGGGGAGGCGTCCAGAGTACGCCAACGCAGACAAGGGCCAGCGCGAGTGCCTGCAATACGTAGCCGGGGTTGCTCAGGGCCAGCGCGCCAAACTGCTCGGCCAGCGCCAGCGGATCGTTCAAAAGGCCAGCCCAGATCGCTACCGGCTCGCTCCAGCGCCCGACCTGCTCCAACAATTCCTCGCGGATAACTACCGGCGCCCCTGACTTCTTGCGCGAGGCGGCAAAGAAGTATTCGGCCACGAAGTACTCGGCAATGAGTTCATGCCGGAAACTGAGCACACCGCGCGGGCTGATCTCGATGAGCGAAGCGCTCAGCGCGAATTGCAAAAGCCGGGCGCGATCATCGTATGGCTGTGCCGATGGCTCCTCATCTGCGTTTACAAAAGGTCCCTGCGCGGGGTGCTCGTCCAACCAGAATTGCAGTTCATCGGCCCACTCCGCGAAATTTGTGCCGCCCTTGCCGCTCGCTGCCGTGGAGATGCGCAACTGGATAGCGCTGCGATCATTAGCCCAGCGCGCCGCGCAGGCGACTTCGCTCAGGAAGCGGATCACATCCCGCTCCGCCGGGGCGCTCCTGTTCCACTTTGCCTGCTGCTGCTCGTAGGCAATCAATTGCTTGACGAATTCTCGCAGGAGGCGGCCCCGCGTGTCGATCTGCTTGCCACGCTCAACGCCGATCTTATCGATGATCTCCATCAGCGTGAAGAGCATCATGGGGTTGGTGCAGTGGTAGCGCAGGCGGCTGCGATCAATAACCTGAATGATCTGCCCGGCAGTGTGCTGCCAGCGTTTATCCTGCCGCTCGACGTAGCGTTCCACGAACTCATGCACCTGCTCGGGCTGTAAGGGATAGATCACGGCGCGGGCCGCATGCCCCTCATCGACCAGTTGCCCAAAATCCTGCTGCTCGCGATAGTCCACCTCGCGGCACGTCATTACCAGACGATTGCTGCTGCCGCGCATCAGGCCGACCAGTTCTTCACTGACGCGTGTGAGATAGTTGCTATCGACCTCGTTCAAACCATCGCAGAGCAGCAGCAGACGCCCCTGCCGCGCTAACTGATGCACATACGGGCGCAGATGCTGCATGCCCGGCAGATCGCTCTGATAGAGAAAATCGAGCAGCGTAACCGGCTGCTCATCCGGTGTGGCATCGGCGCCGGGGACGCCGGTGGCAGCGTATTGCTTGAGGAAGAGGCTATAGTTTTTCATCGGCACATAGATGGGTATACGCTCTCGCCTCAAGAGCAGCCGCCAGGGATGATTTGACGCGCTGTATTGATACACGCGCAGCGCCATCGTCTTGCCCGCGCCCGGCACACCCAGAATCATCTGGTGTACGTTCTGCTGCTTGATCAGGTCGAGCAGCGATATCTGCTCTTCCTCGATAGCAACGGTAGGAGCCGTTCCATCCTGCTGCAAGCTGTCCAGCGCCTTGCGAATATTGGTGAGCGCGGTTAGCGGCGTGTAGAGCTTATGATACTCTTCCTGCGCTCTATGGGCGTGGCGCAGGTAGGAGGCCAGCGCCAGCGGGCGGCGCGCCAGCCATGCAACGACAAACGCAACAACGAAGGCGCCAGCCGGGATCACCACCTCCAGGGGAGATTGCGCAGCCAGAGCCAGCACCGTTCCCAACGTATGCGCATGACTGGCGAGCATAACGATGCCAGCCGTAATCAGCGTAACGATGAGCATGACGATAATACCTATGAGCAGGCTGAAAAGCAGGCGCGGCCACATAGTGAAGCGCGTGCTATCTCTGGTTGTATTGGCGGGAGTTGCGAATCCCTGCTCCTGTAACATGACGATCCCCAGGTTCCCATTTTTAAGAAGTGGCAGAAACAGTATATCCTACTATCTGCCCACAAACAAGCACCTGCACTCTCAATTCCATGCGAGCCAGACGGAGCCGGTAGCGGCGCCGTGAGCGCGCATATTAAAAATAATCGTCCTGCGCCCAGCGGCGGATCAGGTCAATTATTTGCTCTATCGGCAGGGATCGTCCCTCCTCCCATGCTTTCTGCCAGGTCTCTTCGTCTACCTGGGAGCGGATTTGCTGCTGCAACAGTGATACAAAGGGATGCGTCCTGGTCCAGAAATCCAGATCGAGGGCCTCCATCAAGGCGGTAGCTGCGCCTTCCAGCTTCGCCGATTGAATGCTCGCCTGCCCGGGATCTGGCTTTCCTCTCAAGCCGAAGGCCAGGCTTAGCCAGCATATGCCTGTCGTAATGAACTGCTTGTGCCTCAGCCTGTAAGACATCTCTACGCTCTCTCGCAGGTGTTTAATGGCCCCGTCGAAGTCGCTGGTCAACATCATAGCCGTGCCGTGATCCTTTAACATATCAGCGATGGCGCTCTGGTCGCCGACCTGCTCAAAGAGTTTCCTGCTCTGCTCATGCAACGCCCACATCTGATTATGGTCGCCCTTGATGCCTACAGAGGTGGCAAGATAAAAGAGCAGTTGCCCGTGCAGCCAGGGATCGTTTGCCGCCGCAATATATTGTAGTCCCTCGCGGCATGCGCACTCGGCCAGATCGTAATCGCTCTTCGTAAAGCCAACCCACGCACGATAGAACAGCCCCATGATTAATCCGTTCGGATCATCAAGTTCGCGCCAGAGCGCGATTCCTCGCTCGGCCAGTTCGAGTGCCCGCGCCGGCTCGTTGTCAAAACAGGCGATGCGCGCGGCCTCGCCCAACGCTTTCGCCAGGGCTGCGCGCGTCGTCTCGTTTGCTCCGTCCTCCGGCGCTGCCTCCAGGACCGCCGCCAGCCAGCCTCGCACCTCCGGCAGATACCCCTGCCACTCCCAGCAAGCTCTGGAAGCCGCTGCCAGGCGTAGACACAGTTCCACCGCCGATAATCCAGCGTAAGGATCGCCTCGCATTGACAATATTCTGCTGCCGGCAACGACTGTGCGGCTCCCCGGCTTCCGCTTTCCAGAACATGGGACACCCCCTATCCTCAGTCCCTCGCCTGCCCTTTGCATGCCCCACGCCATTACCGCGCGGAAATTATCGCGGTCCAGTGTCAGCCGATCCAGCCATTCAAGCTGCCGGGAACCGCGCAGGCCCAGCTCGCCAGCCTCCGCTTCTCTCAAATAATAGCAGGCGTGCCAGTCATGCAGCCATTCGAACTCGCCCGCGGCACTCAATTGCTCAAGCGCGTATTCCCGCAGCGTCTCCAGCATGGTAAAGCGCGTATCTCCGTTAGATGTCTGCATACGTACCAGCAAACTGTTGTCCAGCAGCCGTTCCAGCAGATCCAGCGGCGAAATATCCTTATCCTCCTGATCTACAGCAAGCGCCTGCATCATCGCCTCTAATGCCTTGAACGACCAGCCGCCCGTAAATATACCCAGCCGGTTGAACCATCTCTGCTCAGCCGGGGAGAGTAGATCGTAGCTCCAGGTGATGGTGTCGCGCAGCGTTTGCAGGCGGTTGGGGAGATTCGCGGCTCCCTTCGTCAAGACGGGCAGGCTCGCGGGCGAAATAAGCTCTAAAAGCTGTGCCGGCGATAACACGCGGATACGCGCGGCGGCCAGTTCCAGCGCCAGAGGCAGTCCATCGACTCTGGCGCAGATCTTGACGACGGCGCAAGCATTTTCGGCGGTGAGAGCAAAATCGGGCGCCACAGCCCGTGCACGCTCGACAAAGAGCTGCACCGCGCCAAAGTGCATAAGCTCGCGCGGCTCCAGATTGATACTGGCATCAGGAACCGCCAGCGGGGAGACGCTAAATGTGTGCTCACCATACAGGCGCAAGACGCTCCGGCTTGTCACCAGCACCTTGAGGCCCGGCACTCCCGCGAGCAGTTCATCAATGACGAATGTCGCCTCCTTGATGTGCTCAAAGTTATCCAGCACGAGGAGAAGTTGCCTGTTTTTCAGCCGGGAGATGAGACTTTGCAGCGAGGAAGCGTCGGTGAAGGTTTTGATATCGAGAGCCTGCATGATACTTATGGGAACCAGAGATGGATCACGCACACCGGCAAGGGAGACCAGCCACACACCCTGTGCAAACATATCGACCAGTTCCCGCGCCACCTCCAGCGCGAGGCGCGTTTTGCCGCTGCCGCCAGTTCCGAAAAGCGTCACAAGGCGCACATTGTCGTCTTGCAGCAGGCTTTTGAGGCGGCCTACATCCATGTCGCGCCCGATAAGCCGCCCTTTGCGCGCAGGCAGGTTGTGATGAGAGGAAATAACGGGGAGACGAGCGTTAGAAAAAATCATGGGATGGGAGCGCGGCGCCTCAAGTGTGCTCAGGGGCGGTTTCCGCCACTCCTCTTCACTAAACGTAGACGGTCCCAGCCCCGCCAGTTCGAGCAAGTGACACGCTTCATCCTGTCTGGAGATAGCCTGCCAGCCTGCAAGCGTTCTGATAATGCTCTTTACTTCCGGGTGTGTCAGATATGAGTCACTATCGCCATGCAATTTGCGGCTCAGCACCTTAGGGTGTATGCCAATGGCCTTTGCCAGTTGCTCCTGGGAATGGCCGCTGGCCTTGCGATAGCCCCATAGCGCTTCACGAAATGCCTCGATGTTTACATTACCACTACTCACATGTGGCTCCTTCCAGTCACTACTGTACTTTACATTGTAATTTCATTCGCCTGCCGCACCGCGTGAACATACCCTCCTACCCCTATCTTC
>DATGLE010000017.1:0-11369 GCA_035294325.1 Ktedonobacteraceae bacterium
ACACGCCAGCGCGGACGCACAATTTTGAGCACAAGGCCGGGGAAACCCGCGCCCGCGCCAATATCGAGCAGGCGCGCATCCGGGCTATCGTAGACGCTCAGCAGCGACAGCGAATCGAGGAAGTGTTTTATCAACACTTCCCCTGGTTCGGTAATCGCCGTCAGGTTGATGCGTGTATTCCATTCCAGCAGCTCTTCGCGATAGCGTAAAAGCTGCTCGATCTGTTGCTCGCTGAGGTCCAGGTCAAGCTTGCGCAGACCTGCATTGAAGTTTTCAGATAATATATCGACCATTATGGTGTTCCATACCCAGCCAGATATGATCTATTCAAATAGATCAAAGACAGGGTGAGACATTGAAAATGGAATCAAGCGCAAGGCGGGTGAGACATTGAAAACGGGATGAGGCATTGAAGACGAGGGCAAGCGCAAGACGGGTGAAACATTGAAAACGGAATCAAGCAAGACGGGTGAAACATTGAAAACGGAATCACGCAAGACGGGTGAATCATTGAAAACGGGATGAGGCATTGAAGACGGGGGCAAGCGCAAGACGGGTGAAACATTGAAAACGGGATGAGGCATTGAAGACGGGGGCAAGCCCCGTCTCTACACGACAATGTAGAGACGGGGCTTGCCCCCGTCTCCTTCCACGCCTCTCTCCTTCCACGCCTCTCTCCTTCCACGCCTCTCTCCTTCCACGCCTCTCTCCTTCCACGCCCCTTCCATGCCTTTTCCCTACATAGCCTCGTCTCCCACGCCTTTTCCTTACATAGCCTCGCCTTCCACGCCTCCCTTCTTACATACCCCGCCTTACACATCGCTCATCTTACACGCCGCCTGCCCTACATGCCTCCGTCATACTTCCTGATCACCTTCTACGACACAAACTTACGTTTGCT
The DNA here is from genome assembly GCA_035294325.1 of Ktedonobacteraceae bacterium. Classification (GTDB taxonomy): domain Bacteria; phylum Chloroflexota; class Ktedonobacteria; order Ktedonobacterales; family Ktedonobacteraceae; genus DATGLE01. The sequence goes on from DATGLE010000017.1 coordinate 902, forward strand.
GTTCAGGTAATCGACCAGCAGGTACTCGCCCAGGTTATCCTTGTCGGTATAGAAGGTGCGGCCATGATTGATCTCCGCCATCTGATTGACGAAAGCCACCATCCAGGCGTCGTCGTAGAGCATGAAGGTATTGATGGTAATGCCTTCACGCGTGCAGCGCTGCACCTCTAACAACGTCTGCTGCTCAGCATAGGGGCTGGGATAGGCGAATTGCCAGCCGCCATATTTCTCCTCATACCAGACCGTCGGACCGCCATCGGTAATCATGATAATCTGCTTGTTGACGCCGCGATGCCGCGATAGCAGTTGCCGCGCCAGCATCAGCCCGTGCGCCATGTTCGTGCCCCGGTCGTTATCATAGCGGCTCATCTCGATCAGTTCGTTGGGCTTGTATTCGCGCGCAATGAACGAAAACCCGACGATATAGAGATTGTCGCGCGGAAACTGCGAGCGGATCAGGCTCTCCAGGGCCACCGCGACCTTCTTCGCCGCCGGCTGACAACCGTTGTAGATCATGCTCAGACTCATATCGATCATCAGCACGGTTGACGACTGCGTGGTGAATTCAGTACGGTAGACCTCGAAATCATCCTTTTGCAGCGTCACCGGCGTACCGACGCCGCGCCGGTGAATGGCGTTCATCAAGGTCTTTTCCAGGTCGAGCAGGAAAGGATCGCCAAACTGGTACGCCTTGCTTTCATCGGTGCGCTCGCCGCCGACGCCCCGGAAGGGGCTGACGTGGCGGCCAAAGCCGTCGCGCTTCAGCTTGTTGAAGATGTCCTGGAGCGCCTTCTGACCGATCTTACGAATGCCGCGCGCGGTCAACTCCCAGCGGTTGCCCTTCTTCTGGATATAGCCGGCCTCCTCCAGCATCTTCATCAACTCTTTCAACTGCTCAATAGACTGGTACTCCTCGTCTCCGAGCAGTTCTTTGACCTTCTCACTATCGATGGATTCGATATCGTCGAGGCGCCGCGCTTCGTGGAACTGGTCTTCCAGCCCCTCCATCTGCTGCAAGCGGCTCATCATGCGCATCGCCTCGTTGAGCGGCAGCGTCTCACTGCCACGGAAGGGGAAGCGCGTGCGGATCTGCTCCATCGGCGCCAGCGCTTCAAGATTCTGCGCCAGCTCCATCATATCGACGCGGATACGGTCATCGCCGATGAGCTGATCCATGAGATCCTGCAACTCCTGCCGCTGCTCCGGCGAGAGATTATCCAGGATGCCCTGCATCGCCGCCATCTGCATCTGCATCTGCTCGATCAGATCGTCCAGCGAGTTGACGCCGGGGAAGTAATCGCCATACTTCTGCATGAACGAGTCGAAGTCCGGCTCGCGGCCCTCCTGGCGTTCGCGCAGCATCTGATTCAGCTCGCGAATCATCTCGCGCAGCCTGGCGATATCTTCGGGCGTCATGTTTTGCAGCGATTGCTGCATGCCCTGGAAAAACTGCTGCATCATCTGCTGCTGCAAACTCTGCATCAATTCCTGGAACTTCTCGCGCGCCTCATCGTCCATGAAGTCGTACTCAGAGAGCTTCTTGATCTGACCGGGGACATCCTGCGGCAAACTATCGAGATATTCGCGCTTGCGCTTCGCAATCATCTCGAGCATTTTTCTCATCTGCTCAGGGGTGAGGTCATCGTTGCCCTGCCCCTGACCGGATTGTCCCGCCTGCCCGCTCTGCCCCTGCTCTCCTTGCTGGCCCTGCTGCCCGCTTTGCATTTGCTGGCCGCGCTGGCCCTGCTGCCCCTGCTGCCCGCTCTGCTGTGAGCCGGAGGGGGACTGCTGGCCCTGCTGCCCGCTCTGCTGTGAGCCGGAGGGGGACTGCTGGCCCTGCTGGCCCTGTTGTCCCTGCTCACCAGGCTGGCCGAGCTGGTTATCCAGGCGGCGCTGGATGCCCTGGCGCTCCAACTGCTTGATCTCCTCAAGCTTCTGGCGCAGGTCATCCATCACACCGGAGGCCATATTGTAGCGGTTCAACTGCTCGTTGCGCTGGTTGCGCAGACGCTCCATCATCTCGCGCAGGCCCATCGCCCGCCGGCCATCTTCGCCACGAATACCCTCCTGCATCAAACGTTTGAGCGCCTGTTGCAGATTGCCGTTCTCCATATAATCATCGGAGAGCGCTTTCAGGATGTCGTCGGCGTCGAGTCCCTCGATGCGCTGCGTTCCATCCCAGCGCGAATATCCGTAGCGATTTCTGTAAAAGCGACTGAACATATAGACTGTTCCTTTAGCGCCGGTAGCGCACCTTGCCCTTGATTTCATCCTTATTGAGCCGCCGGTTCAGGTGCAGCCCTTCGAGAATAAACTCGATGGATGAAGCGATGGTGGCCGGGCTACCGCGCCCGTTGAGCTTATCGATAGCTTTACTCAGACCGCCAACCCTGGAAAGCTGGTTGACATATTCCATAGAGGGCATATCATCGCCCACCTGCACGCTCAGGCCGCGCTCAAAGCCGGCCACAAGCTGCTCGAATTCGCGCGCGTCAAAGTAGTCGCCAAAGACGCTGAGAATCGCTGCATTGATGAGCTTCTGCACCACGCGCTCCTCTTTGATATCGCCCACGGCATCAAGCTCGATCTTGCCACAGGTCGAGGCCATGATCGCCGAAAGATCGCTCACGCGTGGTGCCGCCTGGCGCTCTTTGAGTCGCAGCGCGCGCCGGCTGGCGTTGCTCAGCACATTCTCAAAGTTCGAGACCGAGACGCGCACGCTGACGCCGGAGCGCTGGCTGATATCGTTGCTGCGACGCGCCAGTTGTGTAATCTCGGCGATGACTTCCTTCATAAACTGCGGAACAATAATCTCAAGTCCTTCGGTTGTGAAGTGCGTGCTCTCCGCCTCCATGATCTGCATCTCGTGCTCGATATCGCGCGGGTAATGCGTGCGGATCTCGGAACCCACGCGATCCTTGAGCGGCGTAATGATGCGGCCACGGTTGGTATAGTCCTCGGGGTTGGCGCTGGCGACGACATAGACATCCAGCGGCAGGCGGATCTTGTAGCCACGGATCTGTACGTCGCGCTCTTCCATAATATTGAGCAGGCCCACCTGGATGCGCTCCGCCAGGTCAGGCAGTTCGTTGATGCAGAAGATACCGCGATTGGTGCGCGGTATCATGCCATAGTGAATGGTCAATTCATCCGAGAGGTAGCGTCCCTCCGCGACACGCACGGGATCTACCTCGCCAATGAGATCGGAAATGGTAATATCGGGCGTGGCTAGCTTCTCACCATAGCGCCTATCGCGCGGGAGCCACACAATTTCCACGTTGTCTCCCAGTTCCTCCACTTTATCGCGGCAGGCTTTACAGACAGGCGCGTAGGGGTTATCGTTGATTTCGCAGCCGGCAATAACCGGCACCTCTTCATCCAGCAGATTGATGAGGCTGCGCGCCATACGCGTTTTTGCCTGACCACGCTCGCCAAGAAAGATAATATCCTGCCCGGAGAGAATAGCGTTCTCGATCTGTGGGATCACCGTCTCTTCGTAGCCAATAATCCCAGGGAACAACTCCTCTCCTTTACGGATCTTCTCGATCAGATTTTTTCGCATCTCTTCCTTGACGGAAAGTACCTTATATCCACTTTCACGCAACTCGCCAATCGTGCGTGGTCGAGTAGTTATGGTCATTCGGTTTCGTGCTACCTTTCTTGGGGGTTGGCTTCATCATAATGCATGGTCAGCATTGCGGACGAGTAATCGACCCTGCATGATCTTAACGCTACAAACAAACTGGTGGAACCTTACCCGATTCTACAGCCCTGAGCGGGAAAACGCAAGGGCGAGGCGAGGGAAAAGTCGCCCCACTGCGCAGTCGCGCCACGAAGCGCGCGGCTGCGAAAGAAGAGGCCCTGGAACTTTCTCTCGCCCTGACGGGCAGTGACATGATACAACGTCAAGGCGGCGCTCCGCAATAGTAGCGCTCGCCTCCTCCCATACAATCTGCTCCACCCATACAATAGCAGTTCTCCGCTCCATCCATATATTATGTGGTGTGTGGAAAAATGCGCTGCGCGCATTTTCCCACACACCACATAATATATCCCTGGCGCGGCTCTGCCGCGCCAGGGATATATAATAGAACTATGACAAAACCAGTATTGATTATTGTGAACGGCCTTCCCGGCACGGGAAAGACGACGCTGGCAAAACGCCTTGCCGCAGACTTACCCCTCCCGGTTTTCTCCAGGGATGGCCTCTACGAAACCATGTACGATGCCCTGAAACGCCAGGGCAATGCAGACCCCACTTCGGCAGCCCCGGCCATGTATACCCTCCTCTACTACATCGCGGGCACAATACTAGCCGCAGGTCAATCGCTGATCGTCGAGGGATTTTTTGGGCGTCCCCGGTTGCGCACCGCCGAGTTTCTGCAACTGCAACGTACTTCCGATTTCGAGCCACTGCAAATTCTATGCAGGGCAGATGGCAAAGCGCTCCTGGAGCGTTTCTATGCCCGCATGGGAAGCGGAGAACGCCACGCCGGTCATCAGGATTTAGAGTGGATTGAACAAAACCAGGAGCGGCTCTTACAGGGAAATCTTACTCCGCTCTCCCTCGACGGCCAGCTTATCGAAATCGATACAACCACCCCTCACAGCTTTGACTATGCTGACCTGCTCAGACAGGTTCACGCCGCACTTAATCGCCTTCGGTAGATGAGCAGGGACGCGCGTCTCTTGGTGCGCTGCGGCATCGTTCCTCCAGCGCCACAGGCGCTGAGGCGCTTCGCCCGAGAGGAACGGCTCTCTCCCTGACACTTTTTAGAAGCGCAGAGAAAGGCGCCCACCCCGAGGCAGTTCTCCTGAAAGGTTAACAGAGGACGAGAGTAGCTGCCGTCCAGACCGAGGCAGGAGCGCAGCGCCGCATATCCAGCAACCAGAGACGCCCCCACCTCATGTCGAGCGCTGTAGGGGCGTTGTAGGGGCGCTGTAGGGGCGCTGCGAGCGCCAGCGAGCAAGCCCGCCCTCTCCCCAAAAACGCATGGTGATGTTTACACCGCTTCGGGGGCGGGCTTGCTTGCGCTGCTGGCAGCCCATGCACAGTCCCCCAAAAAAACTCCCTGTCAAAGCCCCCGTTCCCCCGGGCGCCACCTTCGGTGACGATGCGGGCAAAAAGATGACAGGCTCCCGACGAGTAGAGAATCCTTTGCTTGCGCTGGATCCGCTGTGCTAAACTATGTACCATACAAGAGACTCTGCTTCGTATTAATAGGGACGATTTCAGAGTACCCATCCCTGTTTTACAGGGAGGTATATTCTTTCAAATAAAAGGATAATGTGACGGTATGGCGCAGGAATCTGTGGCACAGAAAGCATCAGGCGCTACCCAGGATGAAGCTGCCCACCAGAAGAACATGCTCGGCCCCATTCTCTGCTGGGCAGTTGTCTTTGCTGACATTGGTACCTCCGTCTATTATACTCCCGGCATCCTGTATCAAACGCATGGCATAGGGAGTCTTGCGGGGTTCTTCGTGCTCCTGACGATGGTAGTCTTCGTCTTGCTGACCATGAAGTATGCGGAGGTTACGCACAGATTCCCTCAGGGTGGCGGCGTGGTCTCGGTAGCCGCCAGCGCGCTTAACCGCTGGTTTGGCGCGCTGGGCGGAATGTTTATTCTGGTGGATTACTTTCTAACGGCAGCTATCAGTTGCCTCTCAGGAATACTCTATCTCAGCGTGGTCGTCACCGTGATTACCCCGGCCCTGGCGCTCTGGATTACGGTCGGCATCCTCGTCCTGCTGGGCATTCTCAACTGGGTTGGCATCAGCGAAAGTGCTCGCGTCAGCTTTGCTGGCGCCATCATCGCTTTTCTCAGCGATATTGCGATATTAGTCACCGTTTTCACCCATATCTCTCTGGCCGAGTTCTTTTCGCTCTTTCCCCGCATGTTCGCCAACCATACCCTCACACTCACAACCCTGCTCGCCGGTTTCGCCGGCGCCTTCCTGGCCTTCTCAGGGTTGGAGAGCATCTCGCAGCTCTCTCCGGTCATGAAGCATCCGCATAAGAAGGTCGCGGGGCAGGCCCTCCTGCTGGTAATCCTGACTATCGGCATCACCAGCCCGCTGCTGACCATGCTCTCGACGGTGCTGCTGCCAGACGCGGCGAATAATGCGGTACAGAACTCGCAGCTCATCTCATTGCTGGCCGGGCACTGGGGCAACATCGCTTTGCAGACAGAGGTCGCCATCAGCGCCAGCGCACTGCTCGTCTTCGCCAGCAACACGGCGATCATCGGAGCCTATCACGTCTTCATGGCACTCTCGCGCATGGGTTTCCTCCCCGGCATCATTTTACAGCGTAACAGGCTGCGCGGCACACCGCATTTTTCTATCGCCCTGGCTACTGGCATACCGATTGTCGTGCTCATCGCCGTCGCGGGCAACATCACCTACCTGGGCGATATGTACGCGTTTGGCCTGCTCGGTGCCTTCACGCTGACCTGCCTGGGCCTGGATATCGTGCGCTGGCGTGACTGGCAGAAAGCGCGCATGGTGCTGCGCCAGTCAAGGACGTTGCCGATCGATCTGGACAATGGACAGCGCGGCGCGCCGACCACATCGCATGACCTTCAGCGCTCGGACGTTCAGGCGCCAGCAGCAGCCCGGACACCCGAAGCTGAGCCTGGCATTTCAGAGGATGGGACAGCGACTCCCGGCGCCGCTGTGGCCGAGGTGAAGGGACTCTGGTTCAAGATCGAGTTCTTCCTGGGCATCCTGACAACCCTCCTGGTGGGGCTGGCGTGGTGTATAAACCTGGTGGATAAGCGCCTGGCAACGGAATTCGGCGGCGGAGTTACGCTGCTCGGTATGGTAATTGCCTATCTTAACTACGTCTACTTGCAGAGGAGAGGCCGCGTGCTGGTGCCGGTGGTGCTCAGGCACGTCGAGTATCGCTTGCCTGATTCGATTCTCGCCGTGCTGATGCCGGATAACCCACGCAACGAGTCCGTTATCCATACAGCTATTAACAGCGCAAAAGTCGGCGAAGAGTACCGGCCCGTCATGTTCCTCTATATTGGTGAGCCTAAGAGACGAGAAGTGGCGCCGCAGGTGATGGAAATTGTCGATCCTTACCTGGAAGACCAGCAGGCGAAGGAGGATTTCGCAAAGGCCGAAGGACTCGCGCTCAAAGCAAAGATCCCTGTGCGCAAGTACGTCTATATCCTCGGCGGCCCCGAGGTGGCCGGCCAGGTCTGGCAGATAGTTCATCCTAAGGATACAATATTGCCCGCCGAGAAGAGCAAGGAGCTTAAAGATATCAACCCGGACCGTATTCGCGTCGATTTGACGCAGGACGGTCAGGTGGCGCACCTGCTCAAACGCTGGTAATTTGTATCATAATGTGTTTTAACAATTTAATGAAACAGAAGCTCGTTCTCATACTACTGCTTTTCCTGCTCACTGCCCTGGCATCCTGCGCGCCAGGGCATTCTGGCAGCAATATTATTGCCTTCGTGCGCAACGGCCAGCTCTGGACTATCGATCCTGATGGCGCCAACGCTTTTGCCATCGTCACGCAGAGCGCCCCCGTCGCTGGCTATAACTGGTCGCCAACGCACAGGCTGCTGGCCTTCCGTGTGCTGGATTCGGACTTCGCGAAAACCTCCGCTGCCCAACATTTGAGCGCTGATCCCCTTACAGGATTAATCGAGGACGCGCCGAGCACGATGAATACTATCGGCGTTGATGGGGGCACACCCATTACGCTCGCCTTCTCCAGTCCCCAGGTGCGCTACAGCAACGCCATATGGAACACGAGCGGCACGCGCCTGCTCTACCGGCAGACATCGCTGGCAAGCGTCGCCAGCCCCACCTCGGCGCTCTGGTGGGTATCGCAGAACGATCAGCCCGGCGGCATTGCTGCCAAAACTCTGCCCGCCAGCTACTCCATCCCTTCCATCTCTTTTACTGATATGGCTATAGGAAATTCCAACCAGGGAGTATTTACTACGACCATCGCCGGCACAAATCTGCACTACCTTACACATGGCTCCCTCGCGGGCCACCCGCTCCCTGCCTCGCTGGAACGCGTGCTCTGGCAGCCCGCGCACAAGCAGCCCGCTTTCCTGTATGCGACTGCTACCTCCTCCCGGCAGGCGTCCGGTGCGCCGAATGTCCGGCTTATCCTGCGCACCAACGATGGTGCCACCAGAACACTCACGACCTGCGCCTGCCAGCAATTCGCCTGGTCGCCCGACGGCAACTACATTCTCTACAGCACTGGCTCAAACTATACCGTTGTGAATCTCAAGAACAATTCCTCATTTAGTATAGCAGGCGAAGATCGCAGCGTTCCCTACTGGTCGCCCGATAGCCAGTTTTTGCTGCTCGACGGTCCGCACACGCTGAGACTGGTACACATTGCTACCGGACAATCAAAAATACTTTTGAGCGATACTGCCCCCCCGACTCCGGGGCCTTCCACTACTGGCCCCTCATCACTCCCGGCGGTCAATGCGCTGCTCCAGCCCGCTGCCAATAATATATGGGCCGCCGATAGCCGGCATTTCCTCTTCCTGACGCATAACCGCCTGCTCTGGCAGGGGCAGGCGCTACACGCTGGTAAGGGGCTATACACCGCTGCTATTAATAGCACAGGGCAGCCGCAAGGTTCCCCGACTGTGGTAGATACCGGCAACGATACGCAGGCCGGCTGGACCTACGAAGACGCAAACACCTCCTTCCTGTTCTGAATGCTTTTTTATGTCTCAGCATTAGCCATTATGGCTAGGACTGAGCTATATACTGGATTTATAGCCAGCATACTCTGTATGATAGAGCAAATTTGATCTATCTATGGTCAAATTTAATAGTAGCTTTCATGTATAACAAGAAGTATGAGGTACCATCGGATTATGGACAATGCGACCAATAATCCCGGGGGGCAGCCTGAAACATGGGCGACTCCCTCTCCCTGGGCACAACCGGAGGTTTCCACGGCTCCGCAAACCTGGGGAGAACCATCTCCTGCTTCTCCGTGGAAACAACAGATTATGCCTCCCGCTAACGCTTCCTGGGGCCAGCCAGCAGAGCAGCAGGCATCGCCGCTCTGGGGACAACCGGAGGCTCCCGCTTCTGGTTTCTGGAGTCAGCCAGGAATGCCGCAGACCGCTCCTTCCTGGGGACAGCCCTCCGGCACGGTCCAGCCAGGCAATCCCGGCACAGGCAGTCTGCCACCGTCGTTTACTCCCTGGCTACACAATTCGCAGGCGCAGCAGGAAACTTCCAACCAGGGTTCTTCCGCCGGCCCGGCAAGCGCTCCATCGCAGTCCTCCCCGGGCCGGGGTTCCTTCTCTGCTCATCTCACAGCACAACCGCAGTCCCAATTCCAGCAGCCGGCCCCGGGCTGGAATGGCTTCTCCAGCGCCCCGGGCGAGCAGCTTCCTCAAATGCAGCAGGGTTCGGGTGCATGGGGTGTTTCTGGCAACCTGACAGGGATGCAGCCTTCTCAAATGCCACCGGGGGCTGGCGGCTGGGGAGCTTTCAATTCCTCAGACCCATCTACACTGCCGCCACAACAGCCAATACCCGAGGGAGCGGTCTACGGCTTTGGAACGTATGCGCCGCCCATGTGGGGCAACCTGGGACCGGCGCCGGAAATGCCGCGCATGCCGCAAAAAGGCAAACCAGGCCGGCAGCGCCGCCTGATGATGTTCGGCCTGCTTGTGATTGTGGGAGTCATACTTCTCGGGGCAGGGGCCTTTGTCTACCGGACGATCAAACACTCGCACCCGGCGCTGACGGCCCTCTCCACTGTTCAGGATATCTCGCTGGGCAACGGCCCCCCCACCCGCTTCGACTACCAGAGCCTCGATCCCCAGCATAACCTGCTGCTCATCTCCCGCTCCGGGGCCAACACCATCCTGCTCTTCAACATCCAGACGCGCAAAGTCGTCGCCGAGATCCCTGGCATCCCCGATGGGCATGGCATCTACGCCGTCGATGCTCTCGGCCGCATTTACGCCTCCGCCGGTGGCAGCGACCAGGTTGTCGTCATCGATGTCCACTCTTTCAAGATCGTGGATCGCATCACTCTTGGCAAGGGTGCCGGTCCCGATGGCATGGCCTACGATCCCATCGAGCAGAAGCTCTTTGTCTCCGATGAGAGCGGCAGCAGCGATGCAGTCATCGACGTGAAGACCGACCGGCTGCTCACCCTGATCCCGCTGGGCGGCAATGCTGGCAACACCCAGTACGATGCGGCCAGCGATACCATCTACGTTAACGAAGAGACGCACAACCAGCTTGCTGCCATCAACCCCAAAACCGATCAGATCGTGGGGCGCTATGCGCTCTCGGGCTGTCAGGACAACCACGGCATGCAGATTGACAGCCAGAACCGGCTCATGTTCATCGCCTGCGTCACCAACGCCACGCTCATCGAACTGAACATGAAGACGATGCAAGAGGTCGATCATGCCTCCATCGGCGCCAATCCCGACGTGCTGGCCCTG
>DATGLE010000018.1:0-2157 GCA_035294325.1 Ktedonobacteraceae bacterium
ATCGCAGGAACAGTTGCAGGCGCCCCTCTCAGCGATGGAAGTCGCCTATCGGCAGTTCACCCTGGCCTCCAGCAATAGCTTATACAGGAAGCGCACACGGTATCTCTCCGCGGATGATCCACAGGCAAAGCGGCTTGTGAGTGCGCTCTCCGCCTTTCCCTATGCGCATTGGTTTTTGCGCCTTGTGCATGGAGGCGCCTATTCCTGGCAGGTGCTCAATGCGCTGGAAATCGCGGGGATGTTTCATCTGCCCCAGGAGACCGCCGACGTGCCGCTGGTGCGCAGGACCTCGCTCAAGGCGCTGCTGGCCCCGCCAGAGATCGCGCGCCAGATGAAAGCGGCACCGGCGCCGCTCCCGCCGGCGCTCATGGGGTATTCACTGCACCGGCGCTACCGCGTGCCCGTCTACCTGCCCTTCGAGGCGCTCTTCTCGCACAAGTTCTTTGCCGGCATGTCGCGTTCGGGCAAGTCGGTGCTGATCCAGCTTCTCGCCGAGGCGGCCATGCAGCCACTCGATCCCCGCTGGCGTGCAACGACGCTCCAGCCCGGGGTGTTCATCGTCGATCCGCATCGCGACCTGATTATGGACGTACTCAAGCTCGTGCCGCCCTCGCGCATACACGATGTCTTACTGCTTGACATGACCGATACACAGTTTCCGGTCGCGCTCAATCCGCTGGATGCCAGCATGGGCTTTACCCGTGATCAGGCCGTCTCCAACCTGATGTCCTGCTTCCAGAACATCTGGGAGAAGCAGTGGGGGCCACGCATGGCCTACTTCCTCAATGCCATCTGTTTGCTGCTTTACACACTCAACGAGCAATTGGTACAGCAGGGGAAAGCAGAGCAACAATATACATTGCTTGATATCAACCCTTTGCTGCAAGACACAGATTACGCGGTTGAGGTGCTTTCCCAACTTGATCTGCGCGAAACCTGGCACCAGGAACTGCTGACCTTCTGGCAAACGACCTACTTCAGGCTCAAGCCGAGCCTCAAACATGAGGTCATCATGCCGATCATCAGCAAGATCGGCGTCTTCAACGATAACCAGCAACTACGGCGCATCGTCGGTCAGCCCGTGACCAGGGCGCCAATCCATCAAGCGATTACCGATGGCAAAATTGTGCTCTGTGCTCTCTCCGCTCGCGACATGGATGATAGCGCGGTCAACATTCTGGGTTCAACCTTGATCAACCTCTTCCATCGCGCGTTCGGATTGCAACAGCCGGTCCCGATAGCTTCGCGTCGCCGCGTCTTTATCGCCATCGATGAGTTTCAGAACTTCTCTGGCTCTGACTTCGACAAGCTCCTTTCGGAGGATGCCAAGTACGGATGCGCGTTACTGCTTGCCACCCAGAATCTCAAGCGCCTGAACCAGATCCGCGATGGCCTGCTGGAGATGGCGCTCTCCAACTGCCAGCAGGTCTGCGTGTTCCGTGTGTCCGCTGCCGACGCAAAGATCATGGAGGAGGAACTGGAGAACAAGGTCACGGTCAAGCACATTATCAGTCAACCCGCGCTGCATTGTTACGCGCGCCTCACACTTGCTGGCCTTCCGCTCCAGATCGTCTCGGTCCATCTTTGCCCTCCGGCAAGCTGGCAGGGGGACCCGCAGCGAGAGCGTCGGGCCGAGGAGATCGTGCGCGAGAGTCAGGGACAGCGCATGGGGGCCGATGAGGTGGATCGTCTTCATGCACAGCACCTGCATCGCATCGCCACAGCCTGTCGTCAGCGGAAGAAGCGCGCGCATAGTGAACAACAGGAGGCGGCAGACGGCCAGGCCCAGGACCTGCAAGCCGCGCAGATACTCTCTGGGACGAAACAGTCCACAGGTGTACCACAGGACGGTTCGTCAGACGAAGCGGATGAGAGAAAGGAAGCCGTCCAGGAAGAAGGAAAAGGCGCCGCATCGGAGAGTGCATCAAAGGCCAATATCTCTCGCAATCACCGGCATGGTCGCAGCCGGCATATGAGTAAGGGCAAGAAACGGGTGGGCGTTCCTCCGCCAGAACCAGCGACCGCGCCAGAGGATCAAGCGAGCGAAGATGATCCCGATGCGGAGAGCTTTCCGCTCCCCGGCTTTGGCGGTGCATTCGCTTTGGGCGGCAATAGTTGGGGCGGCTCGTGGGGCTATGAGGGAGGCGAAGGAGGCGA
>DATGLE010000019.1:0-26805 GCA_035294325.1 Ktedonobacteraceae bacterium
AAGACAAGCCGGGTGGTACCACGGGAGCGCGATTTATAGCTCTCGTCCCTTGAGCAATGCAGGCTCAAAGCGGATGAGGGCTTTTTTATTTGGTACGCGATAATCAATGTTTTTGGGAGGGGATGTCATTCCAATGATCAGTGTTGCTATTATCAATGTGACGAGTTACACCGGATTAGAGCTGCTGCGCCTGCTGGCGCAACATCCCCGCTTTGTCGTAACCTCGGCGACGGCGCGCAGCGCGGCGGGCAAGCGACTGGACGAAGTATTTCCGCAGCTCTGCTCTGTATATGCTGGCGAGCCGGCGGTGAGACCCGATCTGGTCATTACCGAGGAACCGGAAGAGAGCGAGCTTGCCTTCGTATGTTTGCCGCACGCCGCTGCGGCGGAGTCGGTGGTGCGCCTGCTTGAGCGCGGCTGCAAGGTCGTCGATCTCTCGGCCGACTTTCGCCTGCACGATGTCAGTGTGTACGAGATGTGGTACAAACACACGCATCCCGCGCCGGCACTGCTGGAGAGCGCCGTCTATGGCTTATGTGAGCGTTACCGTGAACGCATCCAGCGGACAACGCTGGTTGCCAATCCCGGCTGCAACGCGACGACGGCCATCCTGGCCCTGCTGCCGGCGGTCTCGGCGGGCATCATCGGCACCGATATGCTCATCGATGTCAAAGCCGCGCTGAGCGGTGCCGGGCGCGGCCTCACCCTTGCCACGCACTACGCCGAAGCGAACGAAGATGTCAGCCCGTATAGTATCGCGGGACATCGCCATCTGCCGGAGGTCATGCAGGAGCTTGAGGCCGCTGCTAAAGATGGCGATCATGCTTTCACGAAGACGCCGCGCATCACCTTTATGCCGCATCTCGTGCCTATGACGCGCGGCATCCTGGTCACATGCTATGCGGATTTGAGGGAGGATGCGGCAGGGCATCTTCCGACGGCGCGGGATGTGTATACGCTCTACGAACAGTATTATGCCGGCGAGCCGTTTGTGCATGTCGTCGATCAGGCGCCACATACGCGGTGGAGCTATGGCACCAATCATTGTTTTATTCATCCAACTGTAGATGGACGTACCGGACGCCTGATCGTCTTCTCCTGCCTGGATAATCTGGGCAAAGGCGCCGCCGGTCAGGCAATACAAAATGCAAATCTACTCTATGGCTTGCCGGAAACCGCCGGCCTGCCAGCCCTCGGTGTAAATCCGTAGATGTTGTGCAGCTGCTCCGGTCCTCTCTTTGCCTGACTGTGAAGCGCCGCAGGCGCTTCGCAGGTGTGAGTGGTAGATGTGGTTGGGGGCTATGTCCGCCCCAACCACATCTACCGCAGCGGGGTTGTCAGTGGCGGCTGCTCCTGATCCGGGGTGTGGGGCTGTGCCCCGCTCTTCTCATCAACCAGCCGCCGCAGGCGGCAAAGAACCGCAAGGCGATGATGTGTATAGAAAAAATAGGAGTGATTGTTAATGGCTATTACCTTCTCGCGCACGCCGGATGGCGACATAATTAGCGACCATCACCTGATTGCACAGGTGTTGAGCGAAGCGCTCTCATATATCGAATACTTGAAGGGCAAGACGCTGGTGATAAAGCTCGGCGGCAGCACGCTTGAGAACCAGCGCGACGTTTTGCAGGATATCGTCTGGCTGCATACGCTCGGCTCTCATCCCGTGCTGGTGCATGGCGGCGGCCCCTATATCAATGAATGGTTGGGGAAGCTCAATATCCCGACGCATTTCGAGAACGGCCTGCGCGTCACCGATGCTCAGACGCTGGAGGTCGTGCGCATGGTGCTGCTCGGCCAGGTCAATCAGAGCCTCGTGCTGATGGCGGCGCAACTGGGGGGCAAGGCCGTCGGATTGAGCGGCACCGATGGCAATATGGTCCGCGCCCACATTGCCGATGAGCGCCTGGGCTTCGTTGGTGAGATCGACGCCGTTGATCCCGCTCCCGTGCAGGCGCTCATCGAGCAGGGCTATATTCCAGTCGTGGCCCCACTCGGCGCGGATGAGAATGGAGCCTGCCTCAATATCAATGCCGACCTGGTAGCGGCGCACCTGGCGGGCGCGCTCAACGCAGAGAAACTGATCTTCCTGAGCAACGTCGCCGGCATCTGTCGCTCCGATGGCTCGCTGATCTCGGAACTGAGCGAGGAACAGGCCAGGAAGCTGATCGAAGAGGGCGTTATTACCGGCGGCATGATCCCCAAAGTCTCGGCCTGCCTGGATGCCCTGGCCGCTGTCCCGCGCGTGCATATCGTCGATGGTCGCGAGTCGCATGTGCTGCTGCGCGAGTTGTTCACCAATCAGGGCGCCGGGACAATGATAATACGATGAAGAAACGAATTGAACGCTTGCGCGGTATGCGCGACCTTTTGCCAGAAGCCTACCAGCAGCAGCAATGGCTGACAAACCAGCTCGGCGTGTTTCTGGAGCTGGCGGGCTACCTGCACGTCGATCCGCCCATCCTTGAGCACAGCGATCTCTTCCAGGCCAGCTTTGGGCAGGAGTTGTGGCAGAACCTGTACGCCTTCCGCCTGCACCAGCGCGACCTCTGCCTGCGCCCGGAGTATACCGCGTCGATCTGTCGCCTCTACCTCGATCATTACCAGCAGTTGCCGCTGCCGCTGCGTTTTCAATACGCGGGGCCGATCTTTCGCTATGAGACTCCCGGACGCGGGCGCTACCGCCAGCATACGCAGCTCGGCATTGAATTGTTTGGCGGCCATACTGCTGCTGCCGATGCCGAGATCGTGCAACTGGCCTGCGATATCCTGCGCAGGCTGCACATCTCGCGCTATCGTCTGGAACTCGGCCATATCGGCGTCGCCAGTGGCTTTATCAATCGACTCAAGCTTGACGATCATGCCGCGTATTTATTACTCAGTTTAATGGAGCAGATCAGCCGCTCCGCCGAAGGCATGAAGCTGGCGCAGAAGCGGTTGGAGACGCTGTATCCACCAGATCCAGTAATCGAACAGATGGCGAGAGATGCGAGCGAGAGCGCTCCGGCGCGGGTGGATGCGCGCTACATCACCTCATTGCTCGGCGGCATCAGCATCGCGTTTGGCGACGACGATGCGCGGCACGAAGTGGTCGAGCGCTTCCTGTGGAAGATGGGGCGCAGTGAGCAGCGGCGCCAGATTTTGTACGCGCTCGAATTTCTGCAAGCGCTCCAGTCCGTTGCCGGGCCGCCCCCCGGCGTTTTCGACGAACTGCAAGAACTGCTGGATCGCTACGGCCTCGACGCCGCGCCACTGGCGCAACTGCGCCGCCTGGTTGCAATTGTCGAGCTGTGCGGCGTCCCCGCCGGGCAGGTTGTGCTGAACCTGGCGCTGGGGCGCGGCGTGAGCTACTATACCGGTCTGGTCTTCGAGATTCATGCGCAGGAGGAAGACGGCTTCGATACGCAACTGTGCGGCGGCGGGCGTTATGACCGCCTCATGCGCGCCGTGGGCGCTTCGCGCGACATCAATGCCTGCGGCTTCGCTTTCGGCGTCGAGCGCCTGCTCTCACTTGTTCCTGAAAACGAGCTGCCCGCGCCCGTGACAACGCAGGCGCTGGTGATTCCGGTGAGCGAGCGGGAGATCCCCTACGCCCTGCGTGTGGCGCGTGCGACCCGCGACCACGGCGTACAGACGGAGGTAGATGTGAGCGGGCACGGCGTAGGCGCTGGACTGAGGCTGGCTGCGAAGCGAGGATTGCGCCTGGCCCTGATCGTCGGCGAAGAGGAGCAGCGCCAGAACGTTGTCACCATACGCGATCTACTGACAGGAGAGGAGCAGAGGGCGCAGTTCGAGACGCTGGCGCTGCACCTGCCTGGTGAGGAGGGATCTCTGTGAGCGCGAAGAGTGGAAACGGGGCCGGGGTGCGCCTGGCCCTGCCCGGTAAAGGCACGCTGGAGGCGGCAGCCCTGGCTTTTCTTGCCGAATGCGGGATGAAGGTCAACCGCAGCAATCCGCGTCAATACCTGGCGCGTATCAAAGGCATGCCCGCCGTCGAGGTCGTCTTTCAGCGCGCCGCCGATATACCCGAACTGGTGCAGAGCGGCGATGCCGCCCTCGGCGTAACCGGCTATGATATTCTGGCCGAGCATCGTGGCTATGGCGATGAGGTGGCCGAGGAAGATGGTCATGTCGAAGACCTGATCGTGCTGGAGCGCGACCTGGGCTTTGGCGCCTGCCGGCTGGTGGTGGCCGTGCCTGAAACCTGGATCGATGTCAGCACCTGCGCCGATCTCTGGCACCTGTCTGGCTACTATCAGACGCATAAGGGGCGCGGGCTGCGCATTGCTACCAAATATCCCGTCCTGACGGGACAATTCCTGAGGCGGCATAATATCACCCATTGCAAGATCTTCTCGCCGCATGGCGCACTGGAGGCCGCGCCGCTGACCGGAGCTGCCGATCTGATCGTGGACCTGACCGAGACGGGCACGACGCTGCGCGAGAATCATCTCAAACTGCTGGACGATGGCGTTGTGCTGCGCTCACAGGCTGTCCTGATCGGCAATGCGCAGTTGTTGAGCCGTGATGCCTCTACGCTGAAAGTTACCGAGATGATCCTGGAATTGATCGACGCCCGCATGCAGGCGCGCAACCGCTCTATCCTGACCGCCTATGTGCCGGGCGAGAACGTTGAGGCGGTGCGGCATACATGCGCCAGGCTGAACCAGCGCTTGAAGACGATTGCTGCCGGCAGCGAGTTCCAGGTTACGGCATCCGCACTCGCAGGGACGGCGGCGCCCGGATGCTATACCATCTCCGGCGTCGTGAGCGCGGGCGATTCCGCTCCTGAGTTATTAGAGATCATCGCCGTATTGCGCGGCGCCGGTGCGCGGCAAATCAACATCACGCCGTTGACCTATCGCTTCGAGGATGAGTCGGTAAGCGTGCGCGTCTTGCGAGAACGTTTGAAGAGGGTCCGATGAGCGAGGCAGCATTAAACAATCTGGTGATTTTCGATCTTGATGGGGTGATTACCAACGAGGCGGCCTACTGGGACGCGGCGGGCCTGACGCTGCACGAACTGCTCTACAGCCCGCGCTACTGGAATGTGGGCGGCGCCGCCGCGTATCATCCCGCGACGACTGCCGCAGAGAGCCGCCGTATCAGCCGCTCCGTCCTGCCCGAAGCGCTGATCGTCGCCCTCAAAGCGCGCTCGGTCAACTCCAACTGGGATACCTGTTATGCGGGCTTCTGCCTGTATATCATAGAATTGCTGGCACGCATCCCCGATTGCGACTCCCTGCTGCCCCTGCGCCCGGAGCAGCCGGAGTGGATCGCCGCATTCAGGCAGCAGCTTATCACTATTGAGTTACCCGAAGCGATAGCGGCCAATCTGCTCCAATGCCTGGAGGCGCCCATCTTCCAGGGCAGCAGCGGCCTCGCGCTGCTGCAACGCTTCAATGCTTACGCGAGCGAGCGCCTGGGCCGGCGCATCGAGGGCGTCTTCGGCCACTACACGCCCTCATGGTATTTTTGCGAGGATCTCTTTCAACAGTGGTACCTGGGCGATGAATTGTACGCTTCTGAGTCCGGTCACGAATCCCCGCAGCCGGGCAAGCCTGGCTGCATGCACTTCGAGCAGCCACTTTTACCGTTGGAGCGGATCCGCGCCGCACTGGAAGAACTGCACGGGCAGGGCTATACCCTGGGTATCGCTACGGGACGGCCACGGCAGGAAGCATTAATCCCGCTCGGCAATTATGGGCTGCTGCGCTATTTCGCTGAGCGGCACATTGTGACCTATGCCGAGGTGGAGCGGGCCGAGGCTGAGCTGCGGGCGCGCGGCGAGACAGGTTCGCTGGTGAAGCCGCACCCCTTTCCCTTCTTGCGCGCGGCTGACCCCGACTACCGGCCCGGGCAGCCCGCGCCCCCGCCTGGCAGTTTCATCGTCGTCGGCGACACACCCAGCGACGTGAGCGGTGGACATGCCGCCGGCGCGCTGGTCGTCGCCGTGCTCACAGGAGCGCACACCACCGGGGCGCGCACGCGGCTGGAGCAGAGCGGGCCGGATTTTATCATCGAGGATATGACGCAGGTGCCGGGGCTGCTGGAACGCATCGATAGCCTCGCAACCATCCAGCGCCTGCAATTTGGTGAGCGCGCGAAGGCCGAACTGCTGCTGCGGCGCTGGTTCGCGCGGCATATGAAGCTGCCCGTAGAGTCGGTCACGCTGACGCCCCGGCCTGTCTCGCTCAATTCGTTCAACGGCATCTATCGCCTCGATGGAAAGGAGTACTTTTTCAAGACGCACGTCGAGGAGCAGGGCATCTTGAAAGAGTATTATCATGCCGAACTGCTGCACAACGCCGGCTATAACATCGTCAGGCCGCTGCGCACCGTGCATGAAAGGGATCAACAGATGGTCGTCTATCCCGTTGTGCGCTGGCCGGTCATGTTCGATCTGCTGCGCGCCGTTGAGACGGGTCACGAGGAGCAGGCGAGCGCCGATCTGCTCGTAGCGGCCGAGCGGCGCGAGTGTGAACGGCTGCTGGCAATCTATGACGCGACGCTGGAGCAGAGCGCGGCACAGCAAAACGCGCAGGCGCCTGTGCATCAACTCTTCTGGCATCGCCTGACCGGCGGGCGCTTCCAGCAGTTCTATGCTGGAAAGTTCGTGCCATTCCCCGATCAGGATAGCAGCGCTGCACTGGCGGGCATACCCTTTACAGCGCTGCTACAATACCGGTGGAACATTAACGGCGTAAGTATCGGCGGCGAGCAGGCGACGCTGGGCGCGAGCATCGAGCGCGCCAGGGTTGCGCTCGATCCGGCACGCGCGGCGATGACTGTGATCGGGCATGGCGATGCGCATGCCGGCAACGTCTTTCTAGAGCGGCTGCGCGACTATCTCTATTTCGATCCCGCCTTCGCGGGCCGCCATTCGCCGCTGCTTGATATCGTAAAGCCGTTCTTTCATAATATATTCGCCACCTGGATGTACTTTCCGCGCGAAGTCGCGCAGAACCTGCAACTTTCTGTTGCGCTGCGCGGCGAGATCATTTACGTCGAGCATAACTACACGCTGACGCCCGTGCGCCGCGCGCTGCTGGCAACGAAGAGAGAGCATCTCTTGAAGCCGCTCGTTGCCATGCTGCGCGCCCGCCGCGCGCTGCCTGACGATTGGGAAGAATTCGTCAGGCTGGCGTTGATGTGCTGCCCGCTGCTGACGATCAACCTGCTGGAGCGCGAGCGCATCCCGCTGGCGGTGTGCTGGCTGGGGCTGTCGCAGGTGATGGCAATGGCACATTTCTCGCTCACAGGAGAAGATGCATGATCGCGATTATCGATTATGGCGCCGGCAATATTCACAGTATCGCGAAGGCGCTGGAATATGCCGGCGCGCAGGTGCGGGTGACTGATGATGCCGCCGTGGTTGCGCAGGCGCGGGCCATCGTGCTGCCGGGGGTTGGCTCCGGGGGCGCGGCAATGGCGCGTATGAGCGCGCGCGGGCTGGATGACGCGATCCGCCAGGCAACGCAGCAGGGCAAGCCCTTTCTTGGCATCTGCCTGGGCATGCAATTGCTGGCAGACCACCATGCCGAGGGCGAGGTTGCCGGGCTGAGACTGTTCCCGGGCAAGGTGAGCCGCATTCCGCATGGTCCGAAAATTCCGCATATGGGCTGGAACCAGGTAAGGCCGCTGCGCGAGGACTTGCCGATCTTCGCCGGTATTGCTCCCGATACCTATTTTTACTTCGCGCATTCGTACTATGTAGAGCCGCAGGATCAGCGCGGCGTGGCTGCTGTGACCGATTACGGCGCGCCGTTTTGCAGCGTCATCGTGACCGAACAGGTCTGGGGGACGCAGTTCCATCCTGAAAAGAGTGGCGAGGCCGGACTGCAACTGCTCAAAAATTTTGTGAGGTGGGTTCACGCATGATTATTCTGCCGGCGATTGATATCAAGAATGGTCGCTGTGTACGACTCTACCAGGGGGACTATAGCCGTGTCACGACCTACGACAGCGATCCCGTCCAGGTGGCGCTGCGCTGGCAGGAGGCAGGGGCGAGCTGGCTGCACGTCGTTGATCTTGATGGCGCCGCTCAGGGAATGCCGGTACATGTTGACCTGCTGAAAGCCATGCGCGCCGCGACGAAGCTGTGCATAGAGGTTGGCGGCGGCCTGCGCTCGCTTGTCCACATCGAGCAGATCCTCGATCTGGGCATTGAACGTGTGATCCTGGGCACGGCGGCATTGAGGGATCGCACCCTGCTGGGCGAGGCGCTCTCGCGCTGGGGTGAACGCATTGCCGTGGGGCTGGATGCGCGCGATGGGCTGATCGCCGTCGCGGGCTGGCACGAAACGTCGCACGTCATGGCAACGACGCTCGCTGCCGAACTCTGCGCCTTCGGCGTGCCGCGCTTTATTTATACCGACATCGCCCGCGATGGTGCGCTGAGCGGTCCCAACCTCAACGCGCTGGCTGAGGTACGCCGCGCGACCTGGCGCCCGCTGATCGCCTCCGGCGGCGTGAGCGCGCTGGCCGACCTGCACGCCCTGGCGGCGCTCAATGTCGAGGGCGTGATCATCGGCAGGGCTATCTATACCGGCGATGTGGATCTCGCCGCCGCCATTCGCGAGTTTGAGAGGTTGTGACGATGCTAACGAAGCGCATTATCCCCTGCCTGGACGTGGCGCGCGGGCGCGTCGTCAAGGGCGTGAATTTTGTTAATCTGCGCGATGCCGGGAACCCGGTAGAGCTTGCCGCGTATTACAATATGGAAGGGGCCGATGAAGTCGTCTTCCTGGATATTACCGCGTCGTATGAGAATCGCGCGACGATGCTTGATGTCGTGCAGCGCACCGCCGAGCAGGTCTTCATCCCTGTCACTGTCGGCGGCGGCATTCGCACCGTTGATGATATCCGCGCGACGCTGAGTGCCGGGGCCGACAAAACATCGCTCAATACTGCTGCCGTGCAGAATCCCGACGTGCTCAGAGCGGGCGCGGAGCAGTTCGGCGCGCAGTGTATCGTGCTCGCTATCGACGCGCGCGCAAATCCGGCGCTGCCGAGCGGCTATGAGGTTTTCATTCATGGTGGGCGCACACCGACAGGCATGGATGTGCTGGAGTGGGCGCGGCGCGGCGTGGAACTGGGCGCGGGCGAGATCTTGCTGACGAGTATGGATCGCGATGGCACCAGGCAGGGCTACGATCTGGCGCTCAACGCAAAGGTTGCCGCCGCCGTCTCTGTGCCCGTCATCGCCTCCGGGGGCGTCGGCACGCTGGAGCATCTCTACGAGGGATTGACCGCCGGGGGCGCTGATGCGGTGCTGGCGGCCTCGATCTTTCATTTTGGCGAATTGCGTATTCGTGATGTAAAGCAGTATTTACAGGCAAAGGGAGTACTGGTGCGACCATGCTGAAATTTGATCGCCAGGGCCTGATACCCGCCGTGGTCCAGGATGACGCCAGCAGCGAGGTGCTGATGGTGGCCTTTATGAACGAGGAGGCGCTGCGACTGACATGTGAAACGGGCTATACGCACTTCTTCAGCCGTTCCCGTAATGCCATCTGGCGCAAAGGCGAGCAATCGGGCAACGTCCAGCAGGTACGCGCCATTTTTGTGAATTGCGAAGAGAACAGCGTGCTGGTTCGCGTCGTCCAGCATGGAGGGGCAGCCTGCCACGAGGGCTACCGCAGTTGCTACTATCGCCGCCTGCTCCCCGGCGATGCTTATGAGACGGTAGCCGAGCGCGTCTTTGATCCGGCGCTGGTCTACGCGGCTGCCGGTAGCGCTGCGGAGCCGGATGGGGTCACTGGCGCGACTGCCAGCGGTTCGCATATAGCCACGAAAGTGAGGCCGGCGGAGATGCAAGAGCTAGAGCAAAAGTTAGAGACGGAGATGCGCCAGCTTTACGGCGTCTATCTCTACCTGCGCGACCACGATCTGAGTGAAGAGTCGAACACGTCGCGCCTGCTGCAAGAGCGCAGCCAGAGCTATCTCGTCTCGCGCCTGGGCGATGAGCTACAGGAGCTGGCCGATGTGCAGAGCGGCGACCATATGCATTCCGGGCGCCGCGCCGACACCATTCTGGAGGGGAGCCAGGTAGGCTACTGGCTCTTCTTGCTCGCCTCCGGCAGCAACATCCCCTACAACGATTTCGCGCCGCATGCCGCGCTCTTAGAGGGCTATCGCGGGCAATATAGCGAGAGCAAGACCATAGAGCAGCGCGAGGAATGCCTGGAACTGGTATCGTCGAGCGCGCCTGCTCAGGTTGCGCGTGGACTGCAACTCGGCTTCGCGCTGGTCGGCTGGGCCTGCGCCGAATCCGGCGTCAGCCCGCTCGAACCGTCCGAGTACGACCTGGAGCAGATGCGCCGCAAGGGGCTGGTCAAATAAAAGGAATATTTTGTGCTGTGCAAGGGCAGGCGTGAAACGCCTGCCCTTGCACAGCACAATAAATGAAGACGAGCGCCACAGGCGCGAGGCACCGATAAGGAGAGGGAAGGATCGCATGAGTTCCTTGCAAGCCGTGATCTTCGATCTGGGTGGTACGCTCATCGACTGGCCCGACTGGGACGAGGATATAGAGCGGCGCTGGGCACTATCCTATGACTACCTCACAACGAACTTGCCGGCAAGGCACTGGCCCGAATGCGGCGCGTATGTGGAGGCAATGCGCGAGGCCGAGAAGAATCACTGGCTGCGGGTGGTCGAGCAGCAGACGAGCAGCACACCCACCGAACTGTTGCGCGAAGGTTTCCAGCGTCTGGGCTGCCAGGTGAGCGATCAAGAACTACTCATTGCGCTGGACGGCTATGGGCGCGCGGTCAATGGCTGGGCGATCATCTTTCCCGATGCTATCCCCACCCTTCAAGAATTGCGCAGGCGCGGCTACCGGCTTGGCCTGCTCTCCAATACCTGGTGGGCCTCCGAATGGCATAACGCCGACCTCGCGGCCCACGGGCTGGCGCCTCTGCTCGATGAGATCGTCTACACCTCCGACCTGCCGCACTCCAAGCCGCATCCATCCGTATTCCAGGAGGTCACGGGGCGTCTTGGCGTCACGCCCGGCGCCTGCGTCATGGTCGGAGATCGCCTGATCGACGATATCTCCGGCGCGCTTGGCGTGGGCATGCGCGCCGTGTGGAAGAAGACCAGCTATCCCTGGCCCGAGCCGGAGCAGATTACTCCCACCGCCATCATCACCCACCTTGCCGAACTGCTGCCGCTGCTCGATCAGTGGCAGCATTGAATACAGCTACTACGTAGAACGAGCAGGATGCGCGCCTGGAGATTGGCGTTCGATGGCACAGCCCTCGTCTCCGCGCGGTGTGAAAAGGGCGGCCACGAGGGCCGCCCCTGCGTTATGGGCGCTCGGTGCCAATCAGGCGGGCCAGCGCCAGGGCGATCAAAATGATGAAGCCATCGGCGGCGTCGATCCAGAAGGTCTGGATCTGCGAAAGGACCAGGATATTTGTGACCAGCGCCAGCAGGATGACGCCGGTGAGAGCGCCAACCATGCGCCCGCGCCCTCCGTCCAGGGAGATACCGCCAATGACAGCGGCTGCGAAAACCGTGAAGATGAGATTGTTGCCCTGACTGGCGGTGACGGCCACCACCTGGCCCGCTGTCATCAGGCCGGCGAGCGCAGCCAGGAAGCTTGCCACAATGAAGACGCCGATACGAATGCGATCCACATGGATACCCGCCGCGCGCGCTGCCTCTATATTGCCGCCAATGGCATAGATCGCGCGCCCGACGCGGTGATATTTCAGGAAGAGCGCCGAGAGCAGGAAGATCGCGCCAGTTACCCAGACGGAGACGGGAATACCCAGCAAGAACTGCGCGCCCAGATAGGTGAACGCGGGAGGCAAAAAGTAGATGGTGCGCCCGCTCACGATGCCCACCTGAATACCGGCCAGCAGGATCAGCATAGCCAGCGTGAAGATGAAGGCATTGAAGCCCAGCTTGATCACCAGGAAGCCGTTAAAGGCGCCCACGGCCAGCCCGATCAGCAGGACGATGGCAATGCCAATGAATGGATTCCAGTTGGTACCCAGACCCTGGCCGTTCGTCGGCACGATCAGCCAGGCGCCCACCATCGGTGCCAGGCCATACGTTGATTGCAGAGAGAGATCAAACTTGCCGGTCAGCAGGATCAGAGTCTCGGCCACCACGACGGCGCCTAATGCAGCGGACTGCTGGGCGACATTGATGAAATTAGAGGCGGTGAAAAAGGCCGGATTCACAAAAGAGCCAGCGATGATGAGCAGGACGATCACCGGAAGCAAGGTCAGTTCCCGAATCCAGCCAGTCACAATGTGCTGGCCCTGACGCCGCAGCGCCCAGGCCCCCGCTGACCCGGAGTGTTCGATAGGGCGCTCTACTGTTGACTTACCCATGCTGATCCCTCCTTAACTTATGCCATCTTCCCGCGCGGATGCCGGCTCCAGGCCCTCAATCGCCGCGATCAGCTCATGCTGGTCCCAGGGCGGCTGGCGGTATTCCCTGACCAGTCTTCCCCTGACCATAACCAGCAGGCGCGTACAGATGCGCAGGTCTTCCAGGTCGTCAGAGACCAGCAGCACCGCCGCGCCGCCATCGCGGGCCGCAGCGATCACGTTGAGCAGCGTTTCCTTCGCGGCCACATCCACGCCAACCGTCGGAGTAACCACTACCAGCACTGCCGGGCGCTGCGCTAGCGCCCGGCCTACCACGACCTTCTGCTGATTGCCTCCACTCAGTTGCCCGGCCTGCTGGCTGAGGCTGCTGGCAACGATGTCCAGTTGCTTCACCAGGGTGTTCGCG
The DNA here is from genome assembly GCA_035294325.1 of Ktedonobacteraceae bacterium. GTDB lineage: Bacteria > Chloroflexota > Ktedonobacteria > Ktedonobacterales > Ktedonobacteraceae > DATGLE01. The sequence goes on from DATGLE010000019.1 coordinate 12,757, forward strand.
ACTGCATCGCGGCCTGAGCGCGAGACGATGCCCCATCGTGATAGGCGGTCAAGGATGCATAACGTCAGGTTCTCGCCCACTCCCAGGGAAGGGATGAAGCCCTGTGCATGACGATCCTCCGGTACGTAGGCGATGCCCCTGCGCAGCGTTGCATCCACCCGGCCCGTGCGGATCGGCTTGCCATCCAGCCTGATTTCGCCTGAAGATGGCTTCACCAGCCCGACGACGGCCTGGGCTGCCGTCGCGCTGCCCGATCCCTGCAATCCAACCAGGCCAACGCACTCGCCTGCATGCACCGCAAAGCTCACGTCCTGCACCGGGCCGAGCGTGGCCGGGACGCACAACCGCGAGACCTCGAGCCGTGGTCGCCCCGATGCCACGACGGGTGGGGGGGCCGCGTTCTCCACGGCCCGCTGTGGTGCGGCACCAACCATAGCCTCGACCAGTTGATCCTGCGCGATCTCTCCGACTGGCGCGCTCAGCACACGCTGCCCGTCGCGCAGCACTGTCACGCGGTCACACACCTCATAGATCTCCTCCAGATGATGGGAGATATAGAGGATGCCAACGCCGCTCGCTTTGAGGCGGCGAATTCTCTCAAACAGGCCCTCGATGGCGGCCTTCTCCAGCGAGGCAGTCGGCTCATCGAGGATCAGGAAGCGCGCCCCAACCGAAAGAGCGCGCACAATCTCGACTACCTGGCGCTGCTCAACGGTGAGATTCTGCGCCAGATGGTTAACGTCCAGATCGAAGCCCCATTCGAGCATGACCTGGCGTGCATGTGAACGCATGGCGCGCCAGTTGATGAGGCCGTGGTCATTGCCCGGTTGGCGATTGAGGAAGATGTTCTCGGCGACTGTAAGCCAGGGTACCACCATCGGTTTCTGATAAACGCATGCCACCCGGCGCTGCCAGGCGGCGCGATCAGCCAGGGCCGGCGCCGCTTCGCCCCCGAGTCTGACCGAACCACGGTCGGGTCGCAGCAGACCGGTGAAGATCGCTACCAGGGTGGATTTTCCAGCGCCGTTGCGCCCGACCAGCGCGTGGCACTCGCCGGCAGCGACGCTGAGCGATACATCGCTCAGCGCCTGCGTTTCGCCAAAGGCTTTCCAGATACCCTGTGCCATGCCAACAGGGGCCGCTGCAAAGGCCGGACCGCCATCAGATCCCATTTATGAAGCCTCCGTTCTCAGATCCGCCGTCATGCTTCTGAGCACATGCACTTATGAAGTAGACTGCGAGCTATTGCCCCAGAGGTTGGGATCGTTCACGTTGCTCTTATCCACTATAGGGGCAGGCAGCGCGTCCTCAAGGTTGCCGTCCAGGCTGATGATCTTGCTATTGTGGTCGGTAGTCTCGCCGGCTGAATACGTCTTCCCTTCGAGTGCCTGCTGCGCATAGAAGACGGCGTACTGCGCATAGGCATTGGCCGGCTGCGAAATGGTCGCATCGAGTTCGCCTGAGCGGATCAGAGCGTGTTCATGCGGCACGCCGTCGTTTCCAACCAGAACGATGTGCGACGAGTTACCCACCGGGGCGAACCTGCTGGCGGCCTTCTCGGCGGCGATGATGCCGTCCTCGGGTGCGCTCCACTGCACGTAAATACCCCTGAGGTCCGGGTATGTGCTCAACGCCGTCTTGGCATCGTTGACGGCGGTTGGCGTATCCCATTTCGTCGCGTACTGAGCTATCTGGAAGCTCGGATAGTTCGCCTTGAGATACTGAATGCAGCCGTTGGTGCGATCCTGGCCGTTCAGGGAGGCCAGATCCCCTTCCAGGACCGCGATGTGGCCGGTTTTGCTGGTGGCGTGCGTGGCGATGTACTGGCACGATTTCTGACCGTAGGCTATGTTGTCGGCGCGCACGATCATAAAAACCTTACCGCTGCTCGGCGCAACGTCCACGCTCACCACAGGGATATTCTTGCTGGCGGCGTAATCGAGTGCGGGCGCAATAGCGGCGCTGTCCACCGGATTGACGATGAGCGCCTGAGCGCCCTCCTGGATCAGCGTATGAATGTCCGTAATCTGCTGGGCGGCATTGTTGTTGGCGACCAGCGGACCGATCAGCGTAGCATTGTACTGGGCAGCGAACTTTTTCTCATACGAAATATAGTTCGTCCAGAAGTCAGTATTGTTGAAGGTCAGCGAAACGCCGAGCTTGAAGTTTGCGCCTGGTGCGAGCTTGCCCCCGGACGCCGATGTCGCGCCTGATGTCGATGTGGTGCCCGACGTGCCACCACACGCCGCTAGCACAAGCGCAACGACGACGAGTGCGGCCAGTGCTCGCAGACAATATGCGAACTGCGCTTTCACAGTGTTCTCCTTCCGGTTTTCCCGGTCGCATGGTTCTCTTAACTGGCACAAAGACATCACTATCGCCGCCTGTAATTAAAAGCAGGCATTGAAGATCTTGCAAGCGGCATGCCGGCATGTATGGTTAAACCTTATGTCTGCATTATAAAATCGCCTCCTTTCCTTAAGCACCTCCCTGCTGCATGGCATAACCGAGCCGGCGCGATAACTCGCGGGCGCTTGCCTGTGCCTGCCGGGCGAGCGCCGCCACCCGCTGCTCATCCATGCGCGTAATCGGCGCCGAGATGCTGAGTGCGGCAGTGATAAGGCCGTTAGCATTATAGACGGGCACACCTACGCAGCGTACCTCCTCCAGCGTTTCGCCCCAATCGACGGCATAGCCGCGCATTCGCACCTGCGCCAGTTCTTGCTTCAATTCGTCCAGACTGATGATTGTGCGCGTTGTCAGGCGCTCCAGCGCGACCCCGGCGTACAACTCATCGATGATCGTATCGGAGAGACCGCTGAGCAGTACCTTGCCCAATGAGGTTGCATGTGCGGGGACCTGCTCCCCGACTTCGGCGACCAGGCGCAGAGGATAGGTGCCTTCCTGCTTCCCAATGTAAAGGATAGAGCGACCTCGCAGGATGGCGAGTTGCACGGTTTCGCCGCAGGCATGCACAAGTTCCGCCGCCACCGTATGGAACTCGGTAAGCAGGTTCGTGTGCCGCGCGTATGCCGACCCGATCACGAGCGTCTGCGGACCGAGGGTGTAGCGCTTCGTAACAAGGTCTTTCTCGATGAAGCCGCGCTGCTGCATCGTGCTCAGGACGACGAAGAGGCTGCTCTTCGCTTCATCCAGGGCGCGGCTCAACTCGCTGATACCCATGCCGTCGGGATGATGCACGAGTAATTCCAGTATGGAAAGCGCGCGCTCAACCGAGGGCGAGGTCGATCTTGATACCTGCAATTTCATCAGATTGTTCGTAATTACAAACAACGTTCCCAATTATGAATAAACTATAGCTTCCAGGATAATGCCTGTCAAGGGAGTAATCTTTAAATTGCTGTGCAAAGGTCTACCATACTATCGACAAATATCCTCCCTGCCATGTATCATAAAAAGAGATAACGAAAGTGCTGCCTTGTTCAGAACAGGAGAAGGGCGATGAATGAGGTCTCTGATCGCGTCTGTATTATTGGCGCTGGCTCGTCTGGCATCGCGACATGCAAGGTTCTCAAAGATCACGCTATCCCCTACGATTGCTATGAGGCAAGTGATCGTATCGGTGGCAACTGGGCCTATAATAACCCCAACAATATGTCAAGCGCATACGCTTCGCTCTTTATCAATACCTCAAAGGAGCGCATGGAATACTCGGACTTTCCCATGCCCGCCGACTATCCCACCTTTCCACACCATACGCAGATGGCGGCCTATTTCAATAGCTATGCCGATCACTTCAATATCAGGCCATCAATCCGTTTCAATACAACGGTGACGCGGGCGGAGCCATTGACGGGCGGCGGCTGGGAGGTGACGCTGGATGATGGCTCAACGCATCGCTATCGCGCCCTGTGCGTCGCCAACGGCCATCACTGGGATCCGCGCTGGCCGGAGCCGCCATTCCCCGGTCACTTCGATGGCGAGATCATTCACAGCCACTATTACCGCGTGCCCGATCCCTACGTAGGCAAGCACGTGCTTATTCTCGGCTTTGGCAACTCCGCGATGGATATCGCCACGGAGACCTCGCGGGTTTCGGCAATGACCTATCTCGCGGTCAGGCGCGGCTTTCATGTCATCCCCAAACATATTCTTGGCCGCCCGCTTGACCAGCCCGCGCTTCCGCGATGGATACCCTGGAGCATACAAATGAAGCTCATCGGGCTGGCGCTGCGCATTCAGGTTGGCAGGATGAGCAATTATGGCCTGCCTGAACCAGACCATCCCGTGCTGCACGAACATCCTACGGTCAGTTCCGATATCCTGACGCGCATCTCGCATGGCCGCGTGAAGCCCAAACCGAACATTCAACGGCTCGACGGCGATGGTGTTATCTTTACTGATGGCAGCCGCGAGCGCGTGGACTGCATCATCTATTGCACCGGCTACAAGATAACCTTCCCTTTCTTCAGGCCGGAGGTGGTCGAGGCGAAGAATAACGAACTGCCGTTGTTCCGGCGCGTCTTTCATCCGCAATACCGGGATCTTTTCTTCATCGGCCTCCTCCAACCGCTCGGAGCGATCATGCCACTGGCCGAACTGCAAAGCATCTGGGTGAGCAAATACCTGCTTGGCGAGTATGCGCTGCCGCCGCAGGACGAGATGCTGCGCGATATCCAGCGTGAGCGCGAGGCGCTGCGCAAACGCTTTGGTAACGCGCCGCGCCATACGATGGAGGTGGATTACGACCCCTATGTCAGAGAGGTCTGGCGCGAGATGAAGCGCGGCGCGAAGCGGCCCGGGGCTGTGGCGCTCATCAAGCGCGCGGCTGCCCCGGTGCAGGCGGGAGCCTCAAAGGCATAAGGCTCCCAGCTCGCGCACTTCGCCGCCGAAGCGCTGGATGAACCAGCGATCATGCGAGATGGCGATCACCGGGCCGGGAAAGGCCAGCACGGCAGCTTCGAACGCCTCCAGCACATCCAGACTGATATAGTTGGTCGGCTCATCAAGCAGCAGCACATTCGGCCCGGCGGCCATCAGGCGGGCAATCTCCAGTTTGCGCCGCTGCCCGATGCTCAACTGCCCGACCTTTTTGGGCATGTCCTCCAGGCGGAACAGGCCGTAGCCGAGCAGCCGACCGATAAACTCGCCTTCGTAGCCAACCTGGCCGTAGCGATAGGTCTCGATCACGGTTTTATTGAGATCGAGCGTATCCGGCTCCTGCGGCAGATAGCCGATGCGCGCGCCCGAAGCGACCTGCACCGTGCCTGCGTCGGGCGCTTCAAGGCCCATGATGATCCTGAGCAGCGTCGTTTTGCCGGCGCCGTTGGGGCCGATGAGCATGATGCGCGCCTGCGGCGTAACCAGCAGGTCTAAATTGTGAAACAGCGTGCGCTCGCCATAGCTTTTGCTGACCTGCGCGAGCTGGATCACGACCTGGGAGGCTATGCCTGCGGAGTTGATATGCGAATTCACTTGCAGCAACTCCGGCGGTTTGGGAATGGGATTGGCCTCAATGCGCTTGAGCTGTTCTTCGGCGGCGCGTACATTGCGCGAGATGGCGCTGTCGACGCGCTGCGCAAAGAAGAAACGAGCGGTTTTATCGTTATCGCGCGGAGGACGATAGCCGTGGCCGACCTGGCGCGCGGACTCACGGATGCGCTTGCGCAGTTCCTTGATCTCCTCCTGCTGGCGCTCGTAATCCTCCTCCCATTTAGCGCGCTCCGCCGCTCGGGCCTGCACATACGCGTCGTAGTTTCCCGTATATTGTTTGAGATGATGCTCATAGTCATCAAGCTCGAAAATGCGATTGACGGCCTTGTTGAGAAACTGCCTGTCGTGCGAGACGAGGACGGCGGCGCCGCTATAGCCGGCGAGATAGCTTTCGAGCCATTCCATACTGGCGAAATCCAGGTGGTTCGTCGGCTCGTCGAGCAGGAGGATATCGGGCGAGCGCAGCAGCAGCGTAGCCAGTCCAACGCGCGCCTTCTCGCCGCCGGAAAGCGTGGCAACCTCCTGCTCGCGCGGCAGGTAGGCGATGCGCAGTCCCTCCATGATGCTCTCTATCTTATAGTCAAGCTCGTAGCCGCCGCGATCCTGAAAGCGGGTAGAGACCAGGCTGTATTCTTCCAGCTGCGCGGGAAGCTGCTCCTCACTGGCTGTCGCCATCGCGGCTTCGAGCGTGCGCATGCGCTGCTCCAGCTGGCGCAGGTTCCCCACCGATTCCAGGATCAGGTCCTCGATGCTGCGCCCGTGAAAATCGGGCGTCGTCTGCGGCAGGTAGCCGACCTCAACCTCGGGCGCGTAGGAGATGACGCCGCCGTCGCTCTCCTCCTCACCGGTGAGCAGGCGCAGCAGGGTGGACTTGCCCACGCCGTTCGCGCCGACGATGCCAACGCGCTCCTGCTGGTTGACGACGAAGGATATATCGTTGAGGACGGTAATCGCGCCATATGATTTTGTAAGATTGCGTACAGTTAATATCATCATAAGCGTACCTCACCACTGATGCTGCCAATGTGATGCGCTGGCGGCGATGGTGAAGCGGAGGCACGCTGCGATGGGCAGGGGAAAATGTGTGCTGGCTCCGGTCATCAGAGGGAGAGCGAAAGAGGCTTTCCCTTTCGCGAGCACATCACACGGCAGTTCGTACATAAGGAAGAAAAGGATAGCGGCTGCATAATTCATCGATAAAGAGGCTCTTTCACAGTTGGAAAGAGGGCCGCTGTGTTTCCGGTACTTTTACTGCCTGCGTGCTGTGCCCTTCAATGGACTCTCCTTCGCGTGAGTGAGGGAATGAAACTGAGCCTGAGGGCAGTATATACCAGCGAGAAACTGAAGTCAATGTGCAAATGGTTATTGGATGCGCATCACTTTATTACACTCCTCGCCACCTTCGATGGTTCCCAGGAGGAACGGAGAGCAGGCGGCGTCCGCAGGACGCCGCCTGCTCTCCGTTCCTCCTGGGTGAAGCGCCGCAGGCGCTGAGCAGTCCGGGGAAAAGAGGACCCGGCTGTTTATCTCTGCTGGCGATAGCGGGCCGGGGGAAGGCCAGCCTTATTCTTTGCTCAAATTAAGTGCCGCTCGGGCAAGCTGCTGCATCACCGGCACCACGGCCTCGATGCTGCGAGTGGGGCCGGCGAGCATATCGAAACACTCGAAGCTGGTCAGCGTAAACAGGACCTCAACATATTGGTCGAGAGTCTGATTACCAGCAGGCGCCTGTCTCCCGGCGAACCACGAGCCGCGAGGGCTATCCGCCCGCACCGCACTATGAGATGATGCTGACTGCTCGTCAGGGCAGAAGCCGGGGGCATCGTTGGAAGTAGGAGCCTGCTGCACAAGCAAGCGCTGTGCGATGACCTGTAGCCCTCTGCGCCTCCATTCATCCCTTGTTTGTATCAATTGTTCGATATCGGGATCAAGAACTGCCAGGGCGCGCAGTCGGCGCAGAACGCTGCGGTCCGCATCCCAGAAACGGCCAAAGATCTCGATAAAGCGGTTGAGCGCAGCTAACGGCTCCGGCTGCTGAAAGGCCGTGACTAGTTCTTGCATACCGCCGCTGGATGCCAGCGAATCGCAGAGCGCTTCGAGCAGCCCGAGCTTTGAGCCGAAGTGATGATAGACCGTCATGCGGGCCACGTCGGCCTGGCGCGCAACTGTTTCAATTGAGAAATTTGCGTAGCCACCGGGGGATATGAGTAGTTCTCGCGCTGCCGCAACGATGCGTGCCCGCGTCTGTTCGCTGGCTGTCTGCCGCTGACCAGCCCGGTAGGGACGAGGACTCATACGAGGACTTGACACCTCCAATAATTTATTGTATAGTCTGTCTATCCAAATTAATTGGGTAGACCATCTATATAATATTATGCTGCGGCAGAGATTTTGTAAAGGAGTAACGAAGGGGGTCTTACGCTATGAAACTGGGGCTGCACATATATGATTTTAGCTGGCCGGGAGGGGGCAGCCAGATCGGCCCTACGTTGGTCAGGATTGCGCAAGCCGCCGAGGCCGCCGGATTTGATCGCATCAGCACTATGGATCATGTGTGGCAAAGTCGCTACCTGGGCGGGCCGGAGCGTGAGGTGCTTGCCTGCTATCCCACGCTGGCATTCCTGGCGGCCCATACCAGCCGGATCAAGCTCCTGGCCCTGGCAACGGCATCGCCTTACTGGCAGCCGGTTCTGCTCGCCAAAACGGTCACAACCCTGGATGTGCTCTCCGCTGGTCGGGCATGGCTCGGCATTGGCGCCGGCGATTACGAAGAGGAGGCGCATGGATCGGGGCTGCCCTTCCCACCATTGAAAGAGCGCTATGAGCGAATGGAGGAGATGTTACAGATCTGCCTGTGCATGTGGCAGGGCGAACAGGGCGACAAACGTCCCTTCGAGGGTGAACACTACCACATCGAGCGCCCATTCAACATCCCGCAGAGTCTCACGCGGCCTCATCCGCCGATCCTGATCGCTGGCGATGGCGAGCGAAAAACGCTGCGCCTGGTCGCACGCTATGCCGATGCCTGCAACCTCAAACCTGGACCGGAAATCCCAAAGAAGTTGGAGGCCCTGCGCCAGCATTGTGAAGCCGAGGGCCGCGATTATAACGCGATTGAGAAGACCTGTGCGTTTGCCTTCGACGTGGGCGAAGATGGCTCTAAAGTGGGCGAACTGATCGGGCAACTGCGCTGGCTCGCCGGGATGGGAATCCAGACGGTCCTGGGGGCGGTTCCACATGTCTACCAGATCAAGCCACTCGAAATCATCGGGCGCGAAGTTATTCCCGCAGTCGCGGACCTCTGAGCATCCGTTACGCCTGAGACACTTATGGAGAATTTATAGAGATGACTGCCAGGGATGAGATTCATGGCAGAAGGTCAGACCGATAACAAGAATAATATTGCCCGCGTGCATTTGCTAACCGGCCTGTTGAATGCTCATATCGACCTTTAGTAGCCTGTCCGCAGGTGAGAGTGACTTGTGAGGCGGACTGTGTTCGCCTCTCACGCCACTCTCACTTACACCTATGAAGCGCCCGGGTGCTGAGCCGTCCAGCAAAAAGAGTCCCCTCTGAAACTTCCGCCTGCCTGGATACGTGAGTCTGATATGTGTGATTGGCCTTTCGCAGAGCAATCACCATCAATTTAACGTAAAACAGCGTTTCAGAATGGAGGGCAACCTATGTGTATAAGCTGTGGGTGTGGGCGGCCAGATGATAATCACGGCGATCAGCGCAACATAACGCTGCAAGATATCGATGCGGCGGCCGAGGCAGCAGGAACCACTCGCGAGAAGGTTCTGCAAAATATCTCCAGTGGGGGGCAGAGATACATGAGCAGCCAGGCATCCGCCGATCAGCAGCCAGAGGGCGATATGTATGACCGGCCCAGAGATGGCTATCGTGATACCGAAGGGGCCGGGTATGGTCAGACTGAGAATAGCTATGCGCGCCCCGAAGGCACCATTCCGGCTCAACAGGGGTATGATCCGGCGCATAGCGGTGCAAGGCAGTCACGCAGGGAGCCGGGCAAGCGTGTGGAGAGTCCGGGTCGCGAGACCGGCATTGCCTGGGGCGAAGATCAGCAGATGGGTTATACAACCGATACGCCGGATCGTAAGAACCCGGCTGAATAGTGAAGCCGCCTGACAGATACGTGACGATTGCAATAGGAAGAATAGCAGGAAGGAGTAAATCATATGCAAGAAGAGGTAAGAGTCCAGCGCATCCCGGTCAAAGTGTATCGCTCCTCAGATCGCTTGATGGTCGCGGCCCCCATGCCAGGACTGCAACCGGAGAACATCAAGGTTGAAGTTACCGCCGACAATCAGATGGTAATCCAGGGAGACCTGCGCGGTGTATTAAAGGACATCAAGGATCTGCTGATCGATGAGTGGAACGTAGGCAGCTACTATCGCACGTTGCCACTGCCGGATGCCGTCGATGCTCAGCGCGCGAACGTCACCTATGGTAATGGCGTCCTGGTGGCTGCGCTGCCTGTCAGCGCCCGCACCATACCGGCCGTGCTGGGGCTGGATAAGGTGGGCGTCGATCATGGCGAGCGCATAGGCAATGCGGGACATCCCCAGGAGCGCATGCCCGGCTATTAAGGGTATGACATTACTCAACCAATAGTCCCGCCGCTCAGAACGAGCAGAGCCAGAGCACCGAACACTCCCAGCGCACTGAAGAGAAGGTCGGCACGCTGGCGAGGCGCTCTGACGAGATAGTTCCAGGCTGCAATCAGAAACAGAGCGCCTCCCAGCAGCCAGTACGGCCCCCACAGGATGGTGTACCAGTAAAGAACGACGGCGGGAGTTGCGACGTGTATAAACCCACTCGTGGCAAGCGCTCCGACCACGAAGAACAGGCCCCCATGCAGGAACAGCAGCGTGCCCGCTCCCCAGGCCAGCAGCAGCAGGAGCCAGCGCGGAACTTTGCGTCCCCAGGATTGGACCAGCGCGAGCGCGACGAAGCCGCCGAAGGCTTTAAGCAGGCCGGTAATCCAGAGCAGCGCGATCATCCAGGGAGCGCGCTCGCGTGCAAGCTGCGCGATGGCCGGAGAGAGTGTATCCGCTCCCGCCATGCCTCCCAGTGCCCAGTAGAAGCTTAATGCTGCGAAAAGGAATGCCCAGCCACAGGCCCCATAAGCTGCCCATAGCGCCCGGCGCGCCGGTTTCTCTGTCGCGGCAGACTGTATTTCATCTCTAATTTTTGTCATATTTGTCATAACAGGATCTGTTCCTTGAGAAGCTGCCAACCCATATGATTGATGAAACATATTAAAAGTATCTTTTATTCTGCGCTCAGATTCATACTCTGGCGAGAGCATAGCCTGGCACTCTGAGTTGGTCCTGTGAAATCGGTCATGTCATCCTGAGCGACAGAAGGATCCGCATGAGGATCTTTTGCCTCTCCTCTTTTCTGAGAGTGAAAGAGACTCCTTGACACTCTCTCTTTTCTATTCTATACTTACGCCGTAAGCTTACAATGTAAGTATAGAAAGGAAAGGGAGAATGACGAAACCTGGCAGGTCGCTCACACGGCAACGGGTGTTAGAAGCGGCTTTGCACTTGATTGATCAAGAGGGCCTGGAGGGCTTTAGCATGCGCAAGCTTGGAGCCAGCCTCGGTGTTGAGGCCATGTCACTGTACAATCATGTGGAGAGCAAGCGAGCATTGTTTGATGGGGTTATCGAACTGCTTATCCTTCAAGCTCCCTCTTCTGAATCATCCGAAGTACCCCCACGCGAGGAACTATGGGCGTTTGCCCATGCCTTTCGGGACATCTTGCTTGCCCATCCACGCGTGCTCCCCCTGGTGGCAACGACTCCTCTGCGGACCCCAACGACTCTGGCGATTCTGGATCACCTTCTCGCAACGATCCATCGCGCGCATATCACCGGAGTTCAGGCCATCTACGCCTTACAGTGTCTCGTGGGGTTTATTATTGGGCACACCTGGATCGAGACGGGGACGTTTCCTGGGGCTAATCTGGAGCGTGGGCCAAACGGTCCGATGGTCTGGCGACAATTTCCGGCAGAGCAATACCCGATGCTGCACGCGTTATTGCCGCAGATCGCGCAGTGGGATGCTGATCACGAGTTTGACTTTGGGTTGCAGGCGCTCTTCCAGAGTCTCTTTGGAACTACAGAGAGAGAAGCACAAGCATGAAAACACAGAAAAAACACTACAAGATACCAAACGGAGAGGTGCAACTGGCGGTCAGTGAGGCCGGTCAGGGGCAGACGCTCCTGTTCTTCAACGGGGGTGGGGCAACACAGGTGGCCTGGAAGCGCATCATTGGCGAACTCGGGGGGCAGTATCGGCTCGTGACCTTCGATTTTCGCAACCATGGGAAAAGCACTACCTCGCACAACACCTCCCTGGAGAACTTCCTGACCGATGCGGAGGCCGTGATGGACAAGGTTGCTCTTGATCGACCCATCCTGGTCGGCTGGTCTCTGGGGGCAGATCTGGCTGTCTGGTATGCGGCGAGCCATCCAGGGAAGGTGGCGGGGCTGTTTCTCATCGACGGTGCGGTGCCGGTCAATCTCGTCAGTGATCCTGAGGATGTGAGGCGCCGACTCAACACGCCAGCGATGCGCATAGGGCCACTGCTCCTGTACCTGGTTGGCATGGGCTATCGCCTCACGCCTGACGAGTTTACGACGCTCACCATCGAACTCAATAGACGCCGCGAGCAGCTTCTTTGGGCCTATGAGCAGCTTGATTGTCCCGTGGAACTGGTTCTGGCAACGAAAAGCGCCGGGGAAAAGGGGGAGCGTGCCGGGCGAACCAATGCCTTATGGCGGGCTGGTGGGGAGCAGCTGGCCCGGGCGTTTCCAAAGCTCTCTCTCCGCTGGGTGGACAATACCCATCTGCTCCCTTTCAAGGAGCCGACAATGCTTGTACGATTGCTCGACGCGTTTGTCCAACAGCGACCCGGGTTCCTACAGGAGCCGTAGCACCGGGGAGACCACCGCGATAGGTGGCTCGGAAGAGCCAGCGAGCGACCAGTCTCCTCAAACACGATTCAGCTCCGGTACAGGTTCATCTCATCACTCCTACGAGCCGGCCCACGTCAACAATGCGGTGAGAGGGCGATGCCGAGAAGGCCACCCTCTCCTGAGCGAGGGACAATCATGGCGGGCGCACCGGCAGTGCCGGGCATTCCCAGGGGGGAATGCCCGGCTAGCGAAGAGCTGATGCAGCCTGTAAAGCGTGATCGAGGTCCCAGAGAATATCCTCGATGTTCTCGATGCCAATGGAGAGGCGGATAAGATCGGGCGTGACGCCGCCGGCCAGTTGATCCTCTTCGGAAAGCTGCTGGTGCGTCGTGCTCGCCGGGTGAATGATCAGGCTGCGCGCATCGCCGACGTTGGCGAGGTGAGAGAAGAGGCGCACGTTATTGATCACCGCCCTGCCTGCCTTGCATCCGCCCTTGACGCCGAACGTGAAGATCGGCCGGGCGCGTCCATTGCCATCTATGGGGATTGCTCCCATGCATGCATTCCCCTCACTTTCCATCATTATCGTTGAAAATCTAACGTTGTCTTTCGGTTCTCCTGTCAGCCCATGGCGCAGAGACAGGGTAAGAGCAGGCAGGAGGACCCATAGGCCCGCTATCGCTAGCAGACAAACATGAAGCCTGTAACGAGGATGATCCGTCCCTCCGTTGCAGGCTTCTACGCAAACCCGATCCTCTTCTCTTCATCCAGACCACCTTCGCCGCTCATGATCTCAGAGGTGTGACTGGCTCTGTCTCGCTTGTTCTGGAAGTCGTCACGCTAACTCATGCACGGTGCAGCGCGCCGCCCCGGCCTTTTCACCTGCCCCGCTCTCTCGTGAAGCAGCCTCTTGAGGTCCCTCGCGCTCCCTTTCACCAGAACGCCTCTTTTCCCCTCTCATCACGGTCTCAAGCGCCATTATTGTAGCATACTGATCTGGCTTGTTACAGATTATGGCGAGAGGATGGCGAAACTCATGCTCGATTTACGCATGGTCTTTCATACACTTCATTGTCGCCAGGATGTAAGCTGACAGGAAGACCGCTCGTGGACCGGTCGGTGACTGCTTGAGGGCCGGTCTGAGACCGGTGCGGTTCCGCTGGCGGACCTATGGTCTCTAGTATATTCAAAGTGTTGTGAAAGGGTAGTGCTCCTCTTGAAGGGATGCCTCCCTTTGAAAAGTGCTGATCGGGTGCTGTGCGGTGTTCTCATCCGGCCCACGATCAGCCCGCAGGCTGGAGTGATGGTTGAGCCTGGCTCCCTCCCTGCCAGTCCTGTGTTTTCTGCACTCCTGTCGTTGCCTGGAGTGCATCCTGGTGGGTGTTCTCCGAGTGTGTTTTGTGGAGTGCGTCTCTGTCGTGCGTTCTTGGAGTGCGTTCTTGTCGTGTGGCCCATCGTAGGTTGGAGTTTCGGACTGGCTTTCAAGGGTGGCTATTGAGGTGGGAAGCCTCTCGGGCGGGAGTCATAAACCGCCTCACGCCACTTGATGAAAGCATCAGCCGAAGCAAGTGAGGTCTCGTATACACCTCGCCTGGCTCTCCAGGCCCCGTATCACGAACACAGGTTGAACCCAAAAGCGAAGCATG
>DATGLE010000020.1:0-4124 GCA_035294325.1 Ktedonobacteraceae bacterium
GCACGTTCGCCGACCAGTTGGATCAATGCGCGCCGCCAGGCGTCCGCCTCCTCTTGATGCAGTAGTCCACGGCGGTAAGCATCGCGCTTGAGCGTGTAGCTGCGCAGATCTTCGGCCAGGTCCTCAAGCCGCCGCACCTGCCCGCGCAGCAAGAACTCGGTTATTGCCGCGCGCTCGCTGCTTCCGCCAATGTTCTGCTCCAGGTGGGCAAGTACCACCTGGAGATGCGGAAGACAGAGACCAGCAGAGGAAATGTAGTCCTCACGGCCCTCCACGGTCGCCAGGTGTGTAAGGAATTGCCTGGCCTGCCCGGCGGCTGTCTCGCGCACGAGGCGACACGCCGCGCACGTTGCGGAACTGGCGAGCCGGTCAGCCAGAAGCGCTGCGACACGCTCGCCTGCGCCCTCCTCCAGCAGTTGTGTAAGCGCGGCTGCCAGCGTCTCGATGAAAGGCGCATAGCCCTCGCTGATTCCTTGCGGGGAAGCCATTTCCTGAAACTGCCACGTGTGGATGGGACACAGGCCGCCGGAAGCTGCGAAGGCGCGCTGGGCCATGGCGTCCGTCGCGAGCGTGTACTGCCACTGCGCGAAAAAGTTGAAAAGGGCCTGTCCCTGTGCCGCACAGATGGGGCAGCTCCGCGTGCGCGCCTTCGCATGTTTACCACCGATTCCGCGCGCAGGAGAGCGGCCAGCGGCAATTGCCTGCTCGATGATGCGCGTACCGGCGGCTGTCGGCTCCGCTGCATGGCGCGTTGCGGAGAGCGGCGCCCCGGCCAGCAACTCTGCGCGCAGGGACTCCATGCTCTGTCGCAGTTCAAGCGCGTTCTGCTGTGGCCCAATCTCGTTATCGGCTGGCGCCGAGGCAAGGGCCGGAGCGGTTTCAGCGAGCAGGCGCAACGCCCGATCCAGGATGGAGACGAGAAAGGCGCGCCCCTGCGCCTCGGCAAGAAACGTGGTCAGCGCCTGCTCGAATGAGGCCAGCCCACTGCGCTGAATACCCTTAGTATCACGGTTCAACTTCGCGGTGAGGCCATCGCGCGCGGAGAGCGGATAGAGATGCGCGGCACCTGCCCCCAGAAGCTGCTCCATGCGGGCGTGAATGTAGCCGAGCACTTCCCTACGTTCCGTGTCGCCGAGCATGTCGATCTTGTTCACGACGACGAAGAGATGACGCACCTGCCCGCGAATATCGAAGAGGAAGCGTTCCTCAGCTTCGGAGAGCGGCGCCTCGACGCTGGTCACGAAGATTACGGCTGCCATCTGCGGCAGAAACGCGTAGGTGGTCGCGGTATTCTCCTGGCGCCCCGATCCAATGCCGGGCGTGTCGATGAAGTAGAGGCCGCGCCGCAGGAACGGCAGCGGCAGCTCCACGCGCGCCTCTATCAGCCCCTTCTCGTTGCCGGGATTGCCGTGTTCCGTAATATAGTTTGCCAGTTCCGAGAGCGAGACCTCCTGTTCTAATGACCAGCCCCGGCGCAGGAGGACCACGCGTTCAGTCGAGCCGTAGCAGAGCGTGGTGATCGCCGAGGTCAGGGACAGCAATCCCGTGGGCAGCAGATCGCGCCCCAGGACTGCATTCATTAATGTGCTCTTGCCGCGCTTGAACTGACCAACAACTGCCAGGTTGAAGCGATCCTCAGCAAGCTGGACCAGCAGCGCCTGACAGCGCTCTATTGCTGCTTGCGCATCGTGCGCCTGGAAGAGTTGCCGCGCAGCCCGAACAGCGGCAGCCACCTGCTGCTTCACCTGCGTATAGTGCCGGAGGGAGGCAGCGTCATCTTTATCAACGCCTGAGAATGCTCTTTCCACGCGATGACCATCCTTTGAATCAAAAAAGCTCCTACTTGAGCGTGAACGCGTTGAACGTTCATCATCGTCAAGTAGAAGCTATCAGCCGGAGCGCCCGGCGTCCAGGTGAGCCTCATCACCTTGCAAGTATCATCTTCTTGACAGAGAACATAGCATCCCGCGCGGCCAGTGTCAAGAGCGCGTCTGGAGAAGGGGCTGGAAAAAAGCCGTCGCATATGGTATAGTTCTCACCACAATTGGAAACACAACGGCGATGGAGTCCGCCATACCAGGGCTTTGCTCTGGCAAAAGTGCATACTGCTGATGGCTCCTGATTGCGCTTTCTGCCCAATCAGGAGCCATTGCTTTTACTACCATCGCTCTCACTCAGTCTGGATCGTGATCAATTCTCTCTTTTTGTATCAAGGCGATCTCATCGTTTACCTGTTCCTGGCGTGACGTGTCGATGTTCTTCTCGCGGAGAGAAGGGAGCATTATGAGATGTTCTAGAAGATCCTGGTCGCCTATGATGGCTCAATCGAGGCGAAACGAGCACTGGATGTGGCGCTCTCGCTTGCCGGTCTGACTGATGCAGAGGTCTGGACGCTGGCGGTAGAAGAGCATCTGCCGCGCTTTGCTGCCACGGTGGATGAAACCCGGGACGAGAAGGCCTTTGCCGATCTCAATTATGCTATGATAGATATGAAAGATGAGGGATCACCTCATGCTGCGATGAAGCTCGCATCCTGCCAGAAGGCTAATAGCTTCTACGGCGCTCGCTGCTCGCGCGAGCAGGCACGTAGGAGTTTTTTTTGCATCGATTTTCCGAGGAGAGAGGCAGAGTGTTGAGATGAATGTTTTGTATGTCATTTTTTAGGAGTGGGAAGAAACAACATGATACGCATAGACATTCCCTATCGGGGGGTCCTCGAACTGGAACATGCGGTCTTTGATATCAATGGAACGCTGGCTATCGATGGCGCGCCTGTACCTGACGTGACGGAACGCTTGCAACAGCTTGCTGCCCAGCTTTCTCTGCACGCGCTCACGGCGGGGACGCATGGCAATATGCAGGAGATCGAGCGGGCGCTGGGCTTGCCGCTGCGTATGATCGGATGCGGCGACGAAAAACAACGCTACGTCGAGCAGCTTGGTCCGGCCCGGGTCATCGCCTTTGGCAATGGCATGAACGATGTCGGCATGCTGCGCGTGGCTGCTGTAGGGGTGGCAATATCTGGCAGGGAAGGATTGGCAGTGCCGGTGCTTCAAGCCGCCGATATTGTGGTCCACGGCCCGGTTGAGGGCCTTGAGCTGCTGCTCTACCCCAGGCGCTTGATCGCGACCTTGCGCGGCTGAGATAGCCGGTCGCGAGTTGTTCACAATTTTGCTTGACGTGATAAAGGCAACGTGATATATTTTCTTGCAGAAAGTGGTGATGAAGCTCACCGGTGCCGAACAGATCGGCTGATAGCTTCTACTCAGGCAGAAGGATATGTTAGCGCATGAGTAGAAGCTTTTTTCTGCTCATGCGCCTCCAACTGAGGTGAGAGCAATGGATCAAGGCAACCGTTCGGCGCACAAGAGTCTGACCAGTGCTGAAACGATAGTGCAGCCCTGTGAGCTACGCCTGGAGCGCCGCACCGTAGCCCCCGATGGAACGGAACGCGTGGAGTTCGTGTGTGGCGCGAGCGGCGGGCCGGAGCAGGGGTACGTGCCTGGTGTAGCCGGAGAAGATCCCTCTTCTCTGGCGGCTATCTGCAATGCGTGTCCAGTTCCAGAGGCACTGGCATCCCGCCGCGCCTGCTTGAATCTTGTTCCCGTCCGTCGCTTCCCAGGTGGGAAGCACAGTCTGCCGGTGCTGCAATCGCCTGGCTCACCAGCCGAGAGCAATGAGCAAACGGACACATTTTTTGTCTGCCGCTGGTTCTATACCCTGCATGGGCAGGATCAACCCCGCACGACGATGATGTGTCGCTATTGCCCGCACTGGTTTCCCCGGCCTCCGCGCGAACTTATTCCTGATTACTGGCAAGAGACGCGAAAAATGCTGCGCGTTGTGAACGGAGAAGAATCGACCCGGCAGGAACCGCTTGGATTTGCGCCAGCCCCGCCTCCCCCTCCTGCCACGACATGGTGGCAGCGGCTCTTAGAGAAAGTGCGCATCTAAAGAGAGTCAAGGCGTATGGTGATTTTCTGCGGGAGGCGAAGATGAACGAGAACGACGAACTGGCGCGAGTCGCGGAGGACGCGCTGGATCTGCTGGCGGAGCTGTTCACGTGTTACGAAGGTGCGATGTGGCTGGCGACATCGGGCGCGGTCAAGTACACACTTCGTTGC
>DATGLE010000021.1:0-6070 GCA_035294325.1 Ktedonobacteraceae bacterium
CATCGCCGTATTGAAGACGACATCGATATCCGCATCGTTGATCGCCTCCCAGGTCGCGACCTGATGTTTGAGCAGGCGCGTCTTCCCATACTGATAGCGATTGTCGGGATGCTCCTCCGAGTACACCGGAAGGATGTGTAAATGTATATGGTTCATCTTCCCTCACTCCTTAACTTTCATATGGCACTTATTTTTCCTCATCTTCATACAACTCATTCATCGCTCGCGCTGTGTCGCGCATCATTGCCACCAGCTCCGGCGGCGCCAGCGCCCTGACCTGCTCGCCGTAGCCGAGCAGCAGGCGCCTGGCCCACCAGGTCGAGAGCGCGTAGCCTTCGACGATGGCCCCCTGGTCATTTTCCAGGATCTGAACATGTTGCTCGCGCAGGCGCACGCTGAGGCTGGCATGACGTGCCAGCATGGGCGAAACCCAGTAGCGGATTTTGACGCCCGCCCTCTTGCGCAAACCAGGCGTGAAGCGGTCGTGCTCCGCGCGCACGCTGCCAGGGCGGATGCGGTCTACGCGGTAATCGAGAAAGGTATTGAGGTCCCGCACAAAGGCGGTAAAATACCAGTGCCCATCGCGATACTCCAGTTCGTATGGCTCGACATGCTCGTGCCAGACCGGTTCAGCCTCCCGGCTTTGCGCCAGCGGCATATAGGCAAAGGAGATATAGGCCCCATCTTCCAGCGCCTTGTCGAGCTGGAAGATCGTCTCCTCATGCTGGCTGTAGTCAACGACGGGCGAGAGCGGCAGCGCTACCGGGCGCGCGCGGCGCTGCCGCTTGCGCTGCACGAGTTGATGGCTTCTTTCGCTAAAGAGCCACTCCCAGCGCTGGAGGAGGCGCCCTACGGCCCCGGCATAGGGCGTCCCCGGCGTGAAGCCTTCTTGCAGCGCGACGAAGGCGCGCGCCTCGTCCTCATCGATATCGATGGCAAAGAAGGATTGCGCCAGGCCAAAGGTCATAGCACGCCGGTCATAGGTGATGGCAAAGCGTTTGAGGCGCCGCTGACCTTCACACCATTCGTCAAGGCCGGGATCATCGGGAGCGGGCAGCGACTCAACGGGCAGGCCGGTGAGCGTTTCAAGGTCCCGATACAGAGCCGGAATGGGCGTCGTGCCGTAGAACGGGGTAAGATGCTTGATGAGTTCGTCACGCGAAAGAGGTCTGGGCCAGTACGTATGAAAAAGGATCGCCAGCAATACCGTTCGTAATGGCTTCTTCGTGCTGGCAGACCTTCCCTCGCGCACGTGCTGCGCTGTATGTTCCTTATCCATCCATAGCAACCTTTACTTATGAAGCTACCAGGCAGTGATTTCAGGCTCAATAGAGGAATGCATAATTAATAATACCGATAATATGTCTCAACGAAGACAATTGCTGAAGACTTTACCCCATCAGTACTATCCGAAAGAGAGTATAGCAGGTCAGCAGCAACAAAATCTGTTTTTGCCCGAACAATATTGTGGAGGAGGGCTGTAGAGGGTCAGGGCGCAGGAGAGAAAAAGTCCAGGCGAAACCTCAGCTTCTGCGCCCCGCATCTCTCGGAACTGGTGTCCTCTGTCATCCCTGCTTTAACGAGCAACTTGCTTGTTCTCCTGGCTCCCAGGACCCGCAGGACGAGGTGCGCCAAAGGGTGGCTCTTGCTCCCATGCCGGAGGCACCACGCGCCGTGACGGAAGCGTTTCGTACATCAACAGCGCGACCAGGCATCCGCTCGCGGTCATGATGGCGGCGGCGAACCAGAAGCCGGCCAGCAAGCCAAAGGCATCCGCGATGATCCCGATGGCGAGCGCCCCGAAGGCATAGCCGCTATCGCGCCAGAGCCGGTAGACGCCCAGCGACGTGGCCCGCCAGTGCGGCGCGGCCACGTCACTGACCGCCGCGAGCAGGGTGGGGTAGAGCAGTGCCATGCCCACGCCCATCAGCACCGCTCCCACGACCCACCCCACTAACGTCACTGAGAGCGCCACTACCACGATGCCGCCTGCCGCCAGCCACATGCCGCCGGCAATGGGCCATTTGCGCCCAAGACGGTCGGAAAGTCTGCCCATGTAGATTTGCAAAACGGCCCACGTTCCCGTGTAGGCCGCGACGACCATGCCAATGGTGACCGGGGAGAGGCCGCGACTGGCGAAGTAGAGCGGGAACAGTCCCCAGGCCAGCGTATCGGTGAACTTCTCGATGAGTCCTGCCTGTGAACACGCCGCCATCGCGTGGTCGCCCCAGGTCGTCAGGGCGAAAATGGCGGCAAGGCTGGGGCGCGACTGCGCCCGCTCCGCCCCGGCGTCTGGCTGTCCATGCTGTGCTGCCGCCTGCTGTGTTTCCAGATAGGTGAAGCGCTGCGTCTCGCGCACGAAGAGCCACGAGGCCAGCAGCATGACGAGGATCACCCCTAGCACAAAGAGGAAGGGCGCGACGCGCAGGCCAGAGACGCCGCCCAGGTAGCCTCCCGCAAACCCGCCCAGCGAAACGCCCGCGTAGCCGGAAAACTCGTTGATGCCCAGAGCAAAGCCGCGCTGCCTGGGTCCAACCAGGTCAATCTTGCCCGTCACCGTCATGGTCCAGGCCAGCCCCTGATTCATGCCCAGCAGGACGTTGGCCGCCACCACCCATCCCCAGGACGGCGCGAAGATAATCATAAATGGCACAGGCAGCGCGATGACCCATCCCAGCACGAGCAGCGGTTTGCGCCCGAAGCGGTCGGCCAGGCGGCCCGCGACCAGGTTGAGCGCGGCTTTCACAAAGCCAAAGCTGATGATGAAGGAGAGCGTCGCCAGGAAGGATGCCACGCCAAAGTCCTGTTTTGCCAGCACTGGCACCACGACGCGCTCGGCCCCGACGACCAGCCCGACGCCAAAGGTGATGGTAGCCAGCAAGCTGAACTGGCCCAGGTTGGGCCGCAAGCCAGGCTGCATGTCAGGCAGCTCTCTGTGGTCTGAGGCGATGTTACGCGAGAGCACAGCGATTCGCTCCTGCTTCTAGCTCGGTCACGTCGCCCGGAGGCGTGAGGCCGGCTTCGTTGAGCCTCGTAATTCGTTCGTAGTTGGGCGGGGTTGGAGGAAGCCGTTGCACCAGGGTCTCGACAAACACCGCCTGCTGCACATGAAGCAGGCCGACCTGCCTGTCGATCTCGGCAAGCCGCGCCCCAATTGGCACACCATCGAAGGACACAGGACGGCTGGCGTGTCCCGGCAGGACGAGCGTCTGCGAGGGCAGCGCGAGGAGCTTGTGCAGGCTGTGGTAGAGCAGCGCGGAGCGCGCTCGCGCCTCTTGCTCGCCGGCGTGCAGGTCGGGGCGCCCGATACTGGTGGGAAAGAGCGTATCTCCCGTCAAGAGAATGGCGTTGTTCAGCAGGTAACAGGTACTCTCTGGCGTGTGTCCGGGCGTGCGCAGCGCAGTCAGCGTCAACTGAGGAGTGGCGAGCGTGTCGCCATCGCGCATAGCCGTAAAAGGGAATGAGACGCGCTGCTGCTCCGGCAGAAACAGTATCGCGCCGCTGCGCTCGGCGAGCTGGCGCGAACGAGAGAGGTGATCGGCATGAATATGCGTGTCGAAGACCCTGGTGATCTGCCAGCCCTGACTCCTCGCCAGGTCCAGATACACCTGTGGGTCAAGGGAGGCATCGATCACGAACGCTTCCTCCCCGGCGCCAATGAGGTAGGAGAGGCAGCCCTTGCCAGTGCGGCGCACCTGGATGACCCGCACTGAACGATCATGGAGTGGGATCTCGGCAGTATTCCACGCCAGGCTCCAGGCTTTCATTCCTCCCTCCAGTGACAGCGCCTCGACGCCACGCGCGGCAAGTTGCTCGGCTGCAATCTGGCTGGTTTTGCCAGCCGCGCACACCGTCACGACCGGTTGATTGCTCGGAATGTTTACAGAGGCCAGTGCGGCTGGATCGTGGGCTTTGAGCGCATTATAGGCATCGACGTGCAGACTGCCAGGAATGGCCCATTCCGCTCGTTCTGCTGCCGGTCGCACATCCAGGATCGTGACGGGCCGTCCTTCCTCCAGCCAGGTTTGCAAGGTCTTAACATCTATCGATTCCATACGCGCCTCTCTTTCTAGACCTCGACGGGAAGTCCCAACGCGCGCCAGTCAGGAAGCCCTTCTGTCAGCCGATGTGCCTGGTAGCCGTGCCGCCGCAAGAGCGCGACGGCCTCGTCGGCAAAGACGCAGTAGGGACCGCGACAATAGGCAACGATCTCTTTGTCCGTAGGAAGTTCGGAGAGGCGCGCCTCCAATTCCGTGACCGGCATACAACGCGCCTGAGGAAGGTGCCCTGCATGATATTCCTCAGCCGGGCGCACGTCGAGGACCACGACCTGCTCATCGTTCAAACGACGGAGCAATTCCTGGGCCGTGAGCGGCTGGAACTCAAGGCGGTCATGCAGGTAGGTCTCGACGACCCGATCAATCTCTGCCAGTTGCGCCTCGCCGACTGTTCGCAAAGCGTGCCACAACGTGAATACCCGCTCATCAGCCAGGCGGTAATACATCGAAACCCCCTCGCGGCGCACCTCGACGAGGCGCGCCGCTCGCAGCACCTGCAAATGCTGCGAGGCGTTTGCTATGGTCATGCCGGTCTCTGCTGCCAGGGCTTCCACCGTGCGCTCGCATTGCGCCAGCACATCGAGCAGTTCCAGGCGATGCGGGTTCGCGAGCGCTTTGCCAATCCGCGCGAACTGCTCGTAGAGCTGATCCTTAAACGCGCGTTTCTCGGTCCGCTTCATCCAGTGTCGTTCCTCTCATTGTGAATCGGGGCGGCATGCCCCCGGCAGGCGCGGATGTCGCAGCGAGACAGGGCCTGTGGAGAGCTGCATCCGCTCAAGGCCCTCCTGGTAGCGACGCGTCACCGGCTGGCAACTTCCGTGTACCCCTGTTGATATATTCGCTTATTCAATAGAATATTTGAAAAAGCTTGCCTCTGTCAAGAGTGTGAAGCACCTGGGAGGCGGCCTTTGTGAGCAAGGATACACTCTGGAGTATTGTACGGAGTCAAGAGCAGACACCGGGCTACAGAGGAAACCTGACGCTTCTCGCTCCGCTGCCAGGGTTCCACCTGGCTTCCATTAAGAGATGGTTTCTCCACTGTTGCTTGCCTGCGCATTGTGTAGCCTTCGCTACAGAACTGGTGGCTTTTTGCCGTGCAGTAGGAACGAAAGTTGAGAGAAATGGAAGAACACATGCACCTGCGGCTTCTCCCGAATCTATGAGCGTTGCTATGTGCTGGCCCGGCGCAGGGTTCTAGCAATGGTGAGCCAGTAGAGCAGGAAAAGCAAGCGGGGGCAAGCATGACAATGCTCACCAGAAGGATGCTATTCCTCTCTCATTTCAAGGGGAAATCTCCTCCCCTTCGCCCTGCGGATTCCCCGGCGCCGGTAGCGGGAGGGGAGCGACGCGCCAGTAGCAGCGCTGCGCTCCCTCCCCATTCCCTTCAATCAATTTCCGGCGTTCCAGACTTGCCAGCAGTGCCGAGAGCACGACGGGCCGCACCTCCTGCATGGAAAGAGCCGGCCAGCGCAAAAGACTCCGTTCGATCTTCTTGAGCAGCTGGCGCTGCGTCAGCCCCGGAAGGCGCCCCGGCAGCAGATACAGCACCAGCCCTTCCACTGGATGCGGCCCGCCCTCGCGGCTCATTGCGGCCCGTCCTTGCTGCTCTGTCGCTTCTTATAGCCATAACCATAGAGCACCGTGGCGCCCAGGGCAGCTATGAGGAGCAGGACCAGCAGCGCGAGATCCCACTGGCGGCGCGAGAGCAGGTTGACCCAGGGATTGGTGAAGATCACCAGCACCCCGGCGGAGCTTGCCAGCACGCCGAGCAGCAGGCACAGGTGAAAGACCCGGCCGGGCGCGAGCTGCTTGCGCGCGAAGTGCTCGCGATACTTCCCGCGAATGAGCACGACATCGACAAAGAGAAAGACCATCGAGACGCACCAGATCACCGTGAGCGCCGCCTGGAGCACGTCGTAGACGATGGTGGTCAGATCGGCCGGGCGCAGCAGGCGCAGCGTGAGGGGGGCGACCAGGAAGATCAGCGCCGCGACCAGGCTGGCGAGCACGCT
>DATGLE010000022.1:0-11813 GCA_035294325.1 Ktedonobacteraceae bacterium
GGCCCTCGCCGAAATTCTGAAGCACGCCGCCGCTGGCCGCTGCGTGGTCGAACGAGAGACCGTGCCGCTCGCACAGGCCGCCGAGGCGTGGCAGCGCCAGGCCGCGTTTGCCCGCCGCAAGCTTATTCTCGTTCCCGAATAAATGAACATTTCCAATCAAGATCGACCATGCCGGGTAGGGGCGCGGCGCTGGCTGGGTAGGGTTGGAGAGTGGTGGGGGCCGAGCGCAAGCCCCTACCACATCCCATCATCCCTTCCCATTGCCGATCATGTTCATATAAGGATTGGGCTATGGTTGAGGAGAGCATCAATCCGCCGTTACGCGCCCGATCCCCGGCCCGTTGACGAGGGCGAGAAGCGTCTGAGCATCGGGACAGCAGGTCGGGCCGGCTGCGTCCCGGGCGAAGCCGGCAAAAAACTCCTGCACGCCGTGGCGTGGCTGGAGAGCGAGCTTTGCCACGCCTTGCAGCATCAGGCCACAGGCGCTGCCAGCGTGGATCACCTGATGGAGCGCCCTCACGAGTAATTCGGGATCATCGATCCGCCCGGTGCGTCTGGCCTCGCGGCTTTCGACCTCGAAGAGTGGCTTGACCAGCGCCAGAAGATGCCCCTCTGGCGCCAGCAGTGGGGCCGCGATAGGCAATGCTTGCGTCAGCGACAGGTACGATAGATCCAGTGTGATCAGCGTCGGGGGCGGTGCAAGCTGCATCACGACGAGATCGCTCAGATTGGTGCGTTCCAGGTTGCGCACGCGGGGATCGTGACGCAGACGACTGATGAGCTGGCCGTGTCCGGCGTCGACGGCATAGACCAGCGCCGCGCCATGCTGCAATAGACAGTCGGTAAATCCACCGGTGGAGGCTCCACAATCCAGCGCCACTCTTCCCGTCACCTCAACAGCAAAGTGAGCGAGCGCAGCTTCCAGCTTGTATCCGGCCCGGCTGGCGTAGCGCGATCTTCCCAGAATACGGATGCTGGCGTCAGAGCAGCATAGCCGATGGGCCGCCAGGCTGTCAAGATCGCAGCGCCCTGGCCGTGGCACTGTCCCATCTTGCGCTATGGGGGGCATGCTCACGCTCTGGAGACGAAGGGTATTTAGAAAAGATCAAATCCGCTGATTTTCCAGGTATCGCCTCTCTTCGAGAGAGCTAGATGGACCGTATAGGACGTGTCGCCGCGTATGATCTTGATCGTATACATTGCACTCCTCGGGTTCAGGCTGAACCCTTTCAGGGCGTAGTCGGTAATTTTCCCACGTTCATCATACGCCTGAGCGCGCTGCGTGAACCAGGTCTGCGAGGTCAGGTCGCCCTGACGCGTCATTATGCCTGGATCGAGATACTGAAACGCCGCCGCGTAATCCTGGTTGACCAGCGCCCTCAAATAGTTATCGACGACGCTGGCAGAGTTGACGTTGCGAAAAAACAGAAGCTGAGTTAGCCCCAGCAGCAGGAATATCAGGCCGGTTGCCCATGCACCTGCCAGTGTCACGAAATAGAAGCCAAACCTGCCAGGGTTAGAGCGTGCAAGCAGAAATGCTATCAGCACGCCAATGACAATGAGTATTGCTCCCACAATAGCGAATATTTTCCCCATCATGCCCATAGGATCTATTTTTCTCTGCCGGGCTATGACTCGGTTAGCGCTCTCTATTTGTGTATAAAACGCCTGCTCCTGTCCGTAAAACGGCTCTTGAGATTCTGGTGGCATAAGCACGCTCCGCTCTTAACTGAATGAAAAAAGCACTCCCCCGGTACTACGGATGAGTACTACAAAAGTTTGTTCCGTCCTTAAATTAAGGAAGTGGCGCCTGTGGCAGCAGGCGCCGCTCTCATCCCTTGTGCCCCGCTGGCAGATTTCCTCCGACTGCTCAGTTCCTCAGGAGGTGGAGAGGAGTGCAAAAAAGTGTCACAATCTGCTCGCCTGTTTCGACTCGTGTTTTGAGGAGCGCATCTTTCCACTCCTCAGACATGGAGGAACTACCAGGATGACACATATTCTGCTCACGGGAGCAACAGGCATATTAGGACAACAGGTAATCAAAGCACTGAACAACGATCCGACTATCACGCTCCGTCTCATGCGTCATAGTGCGCCCCGGGCGTCTTTTCCCCGGCTCGCCAGCCGGAGGATCGGGGACGCCGTGCGTCGCGCCTACCGTGCACCTCACCCTGCACCTTTTTTCCCTCCCTCGGCTCAGTGGGTTGAGGCAGACCTGGTGAGTGGAGAGGGCCTGATTGAGGCGGTGCGTGACATCGATGTGATTATCCACTGTGCGGACCATCCACAGCGATTGCTGGAGGTGGCGCGGGCGGCGCAAGTTTCCCACATCGTCGCGATCTCGATTGTGGGATGTGATCGGATCCCCCTGGGCTACTACAGGAAGAAAGTGGCCGAGGAAGAGGCGATCAGGACGAGCGGCCTCCCCTTCTCGATTCTGCGCGCGACGCAGTTTCACGCGCTCATCGACCTGCTCTTGCGTACATCGAGCCGGTTCCCAGGGATCATGCCCCTGCCCACAGACTGGCGCTTTCAATCCATTGACGAGAGCGAGTTAGGCCGTCGCATGTCTGAGCTAGCACTTACACCTCCTGCTGGAGAGATTCAGCAAATGGGAGGGCCACAGGTCCTTTCCCTGGACGATATGGCGCACACATGGCTCGCGCTGCGCCAGATGAAACGCGGGGTGTATCCGCTCCGGATACCGGGCAAAGTATCGGTAGGATTTCGCCGGGGAGACAATACCTGTGGCACCGCGCTCGCTCATGGCGAGATTACCTGGGCGCAGTGGGTCCAGCAGATCTATCAGCAGGCACCTGCCTTCGCCCATTCTCTATAAACTTTACTATCAAATGTCGTGTGCAAGGATTCCTGACCGCTCATCGCTGTGCGGTTCGCCTGGATGAGGAGTCTGCGGGCTGAGTGCCGCAGGCACTCAGCCCGCAGACTCCTCATCAGAGAATGCGCCGCAGGCGCACAAAAACCTGTATATTGGATTATCAAAACAAGGAGAAAGGTACATCACATGATACATACTACATTGAAGCGCGTATGCGCCGCTATCGTCTGGAGCTGGCTGGCGGCCTCCTTCTTACACGGTGTGTCCCACCTGGCTGTTGGCGCCCCGCTGTCTCCCCTGCCTCCCTCGCTGCTGGGATTGGGCGTGGGCGTGGAACTGTTTTTCTCGCTCGGACCTCTGGTAGCGCTGTGGTTGCTCTACACGGGCTGGATGCGAGGGGGCGCATGGCTCCTGGTGCTGACAATGTTCATAGCGCTGTTGTGGGGATTTGGCGGCCATTTTCTCTTTCCCGGCGGAGATAATATCATAGCGCATATGAGCAGCCCTGGTGGCCCGGCTTTTCTGCTCACGAGCCTGCTGGTTTTATTGCTTCCGTGGGCTGGCCTCATCGCCGGGGTCTATGCACTTCTGGAGGCCAGGCGCCAGCCTTCGCGCCCCGGCGCTGCCAGGGGAGGAGACGAGCCGGGGAGCAAGGAGGCGTCGCTGCTGCATGCAGGAAGGCAGCGATGAGTATTCTTATCACCATCCATTAATGCTATGAGCCGAGAAGATAGATGCCAATGGATAAAATGCAGGCCAGCCAGCAGGAGGTTTTCCAGGCTTATCGGCCTTTGCTTTTCTCGATAGCCTACCGCATGCTTGGCTCGGTCATGGAGGCTGAGGATTGCGTGCAGGAAGCCTTCTTGCAGTGGTATGAGACGCTCGCCAACCGCCCGGCGTCAGCTATTGAGAATCCCAAAGCCTATCTCTGCACACTGGTCACGCGCAGGTGTATTGATCGCCTGCGCTCTGCCCGCGTACAGCGAGAAGCCTATGTCGGTCTCTGGCTTCCCGAGCCGCTGGTCACAACGGATCTCGACGAGCTATCGGAGCTGAGCGAATCGCTCTCGATAGCCTTTCTGCTGCTGTTGGAGCGGCTGTCTCCCCTCGAACGGGCCGTCTTTGTCCTGCGCCAGGTCTTTGACTATGATTATGCTGAGATCGCGGAGTGCGTTGGCAAAAGCGAAGAGTATTGCCGTCAGGTGATGCATCGAGCGCGCCGGCATCTGACGTTTCCCCGCTCTCCCTCTCGCATATCGCAGGAAGAGCAGCAGGAGATCTTCCAGCAGTTCTTGCGAGCATGTCAGGAAGGCGATATAGATGGTCTGGTGCGTGTGCTCTCCAAAGAGGTCGTGCTGCATGCCGATAGCGGCGGAAGAGTGAGCGCAGCGCGCAATCCTATTGTTGGGGCAGAGAGGGTGGCCCGCTACCTGCTGGGAGTTCAGAGGAAGTTCCTGAGCCTGCTCGATGTGACGATTCTGCCCATGCCAATCAATGGGCAACCTGGCCTCGTTGGCTACCTGTCTACCGGTGAAATTCTGCATGATCTGCTCGCGTCGCTGGAGGAACAACGACGCGAGGGAGCCGGGAAAGGCGGGACGAGGGAGACAACGAGGCAGAAGCTCGAGTTCTATCGGCGCTCCATCGAGACAGGGGAGCCACTGTTCGCCCTCGCGCTCACCTTTGGCGAGAAGGAGATCCAGGAGATTGATATCATAGTCAATCCCGACAAGTTGCGCCATATTCCTGCCCCGTGGCCTCTGTTCAGAAGGAGGGAATGACGTACTTGCCCATCAGTTTAATAGCCCGGGCCGTCGCCCTGTGGGCCATGCCGGGCCACTGCATCCGCACGATGATATAGTTGACGCCCAGTTGCTCAATGCAGGTCTCAAGGTCACGAATGACATCATCGGGAGTGCCAATGATGAACCGGCGCTGTATGAGTTGTGGCAGGGGTACGTCCAATGGGTCGGTGGGGGGCATGGCCCTGTGCTGGCCGGCCTCTACATAGGTTCTGTACTTCTGTTCCAGAGCTGGATACGCCAGCGCTTCGGCCCGGGTCCGTGTTTCGGCCACGAAGACCTCGCGCACCAGAGGGAAGTTCTCTGGCCGGGGCAGTCCATGAGCCACGCGTGTCTCATGGTAGATACGGATCTGCTCGGTGAGCACATCGAGTCGGGCGTGAGGATTGATGAGCCAGGCATCCCCGTGCATGGCAGCGCGGCGGATTGCCCCCTCAGTGTTGGCGCCGATCCAGATGGGAGGATGTGGCCTCTGCACGGGGCGAAGCGTGCAGGTGGCCTTTTCCAGGGTAAAGCCGTGGCCCTGATACGTGATCTCCTCTTCGCTCCAGAGACGCTTGAGCACAGCGAGCCGCTCGTCGAAGATCGCCGGGGCCATCGCCCGGGTCAGGCCGAACGCTTTGTACTCGATTTCGCGATACCCCAGTCCCAGCCCGAGGATGAAGCGGCCATGTGTGATGTGATCCAGGGTGGCAGCCATATCCGCAAGCTCGACAGGATTCTTGAGTGGGAGAAGCGTGAGCGCTGTCCCTACCTGCATCTTGCCTGCCTCGGCGGCGACGCGGGCCAGAAAGACCATTTGATGTGGTCGTACCAGGGTTGGGGTCAGGAAGTGCTCGGAGTAGAACACGCCCGCGAAGCCCTGCTCGCCGGCCAGCCGGGTCTGCTCCAGGTGTTCATCCAGGTGGGTTGTCACGTCGGCACCGATCAGGTGCTGCCCGCTCAAGAGTAACCCGAACCTGATAGCGTGGTTCTCAGTTTCAGGTTCGACCATACCGCTTCCTTATGATGGTTCTACCAGGCGCCCCGGACTCGCCTTTCTGGCAAGCCCGGCGCCCCGGTAAGATGAGAGACTCTTTTCAACTTCAGTCATTCTCAACTCCATTCATAGGCGCCAATATCGCAGCCGCTCTGCTGAGGACGTTTCACGCCGCGCTGGTCGGTGGCGACATCGCAGGCCGCTGCCGGGATGGCATTAATCGCCGGACTCCTCGCCTGCAAGGCCAGCGTTGGCGTCGGCCCACCATTCATCTCCAGTTGTGTTGCAATCTCCGCCTGCTCAAACTGCTTGACCATGAGATCTGTCCGGTGCAGGTGCTGCGCATCGATAACCAGGGCGCCGCTCCAGCGCTGCACCAGATTATAGCCGCCGGTGATAAAAGCGCCCGCGATGTCCGCAGCCTTTGGAGCAGCGTTGCCGGCGACAATGCTGTTCTTGAGAGAAAGGAGACCAGTTTTCGGGGTATCTACCGAGTCGCTGTAGATACCTCCACCCTGCGAGGATGCGACGTTGCCCACAATAGTGCAGAAGTCCATGCTGCTCCTGTTGATCGGGACCAGGTAAAGTGACAGTCCGCCCCCAAGCCCCTTTGGTCCTTGCGCCTGGTTGTCGGCAAGCGTACAGTTGGCAAGCTGGAGCCGGGCATTGGCGCTCCTGGCCCTGTCATCCGCATAGATCCCGCCGCCTCCCGCTATGCCCTGGCGGCTATTGACGGTATTGAGTGAGATCGTGGTCCTCTGCAAGAGCAATGCGCCTGCTGTGAAGATGCCTCCTCCCAGTGCGCCAGAATGAGCTGCCGGGGCTGTGACGCCGTTGCCAGAAACGATGCTGTCGGTGACGGTCAGCGTTCCGCCGGAAATGAACATGCCTCCGCCACCGGCGACCTCCTGCTGGCTGGCAACTGTGTTGTGAGAAATGCCTGTCCTGCTCAACGTGACAGAACCGCTCAAGGCTGCGATTCCCCCTCCTCTGATCTGAGTATTTCCTGTGACCGTGTTGTTAGAGAGGATACTATTGGTAATAGCGACGGTTGCGGTGACGACCTTGTTGGCGAGGGGCAGGTTTTGTGAGTAGATGGCTCCGCCAGCCGCGAAGCTATTGCCCATCGTGGTGCTACTCTCCACAGTATTGCCTTGAAGGTGGCTGTCATCGATGCTCACTGTGCTGCCAAAAACCGAGATTCCGCCTCCCGCACTATATTTACCTTTCCCTCCTTGCACACTGTTGTTGCTGATCACGCTCTCTTTGACTGTGAGATGGCACTGATTGCAGGAGAGCCCGCCTCCGCTTGTGAACATAGACGCGCCTGTGACCCTGTTTCTGGCAATGAGAGTGTTGATCAGTGTGACCTGGCTCAGATTACCGTCGATCCCGCCTCCAAAGGCATTCTGACCGTTGGAAATGACGGTGTTCTCAACGATCTGGCTGGAGTTGACAATGATGGTGCCTCGTTCGCTTTCGATGCCTCCACCACTGCTCGTCCCGGCAATAACCGTATTGTGGTCAATAAGACTCCTGTTCAGGTTCAGCGCCCCGAAATTGATAATGGCTCCTCCGCCTCCAATATTTCCGAGAGACGGCACCTTTGCCCCTTGCTGGATATTGCCTGTGAGATGACATTGCTCCAGGATCAGCGTTCCGTTGAAATTGATGAGGATGGCACCCGGAGCCGGAGTTGGATCGCTGAAAGTCAATCGGGAAAAGGTGACAGTCGCATGGGACTGGATTTGTATCAGACCCTGGAAGTCTCTTTTGCCGCGTATCACAATCTGACCGGTGTTGGAGCCGCGAATCGTGATGTTCTTGTTGATAACCAGATCTCTGTCCAGGAACAGGATCCCTTTCAGATGTGGATCAATCAGGATGGTGCCGCCCGAGCGGGTATTGGCGATGGCCTGGCGCAGCGATCCCGGCGCATCGTCTTTGAGCGTGGTCACAGTGAGTGGAGTGAACTGTTGCTCAAAGATCAGCCCTGCCGGGACGAGAATCGCGAGCAGCAGCAGGCTGGCAAGGGCCAGGTTGATCCGCGAGCGTGTGCGGCGTTTGAGGCTGGCGCGTAGGAAGGCGGCCTCTGCACCGCTCGCGGTGTTGCGTTCCTGCCAGGCCAGCGATTCCTTGAGCTGCGAGCCACGATAGAGGCGATCTCTGGGCTTGCCCCGAAGTTCCCACTCGCGTACATCGTGGCTGATGGCCTGCTGGAGCTGCATATCTTCGCGTGCCTCTCGTATCCAGCGTGCCAGGCGCGGCCACTCGCGCAGCAGCGCCTCGTGGCTGATCTCCAGCGCTGAGGTTCCCATCACGCGAGCGCTGGTGATGAGGCGGGCGGCGGTGAAGGCATCGATGACCTGGCGCAGCATCCGAGTCTGTGCAGCTCCCTCCAGCACAAATTCGGAGGCATCGGCGCGGCGGCGCAGCGGCTCCTGTCCCCGCGCCCCGGGCTGCACCAGGCGCAGGAAGAGCGTGCGTGCCAGCCGCCGGTGCTCTTCGGAGGGGAGATCTGCATAGGTCGTCTCGGCATGCTGGGAGAGCGCGCCGCGCACGCCGCCGATCTCCTGATAGGCGTAGCGGGTCAGGCGGTGGCCGCGGCGATGATGGAACAACTGTGAGAGCGCGAATTCCAGCAGGGGCAAGGCGCCGGGCTGACCGCGCATATCGAAGAGCAGATCGCCCACCAGGTCTTCATCAAAAGTCAGGCGCACATCCGGCAGCAGCGCGGGCCGCTCGATCACCTCGCGCAGTTCGTCCAGGCTCATAGGCAGGACCGCGCATTGCTGCTGCTGGATCAGGCGGCCAAGCGCGGGGTAGGCGAAGGGGCGGTCATAGAAGTCGGCGCGCAGAGTGAGCAGCACGAGCACGGGGCCGCGCGGTTCACTGGCCGCTGTTACCAGCAAATCGATAAAGTGCCGGCGTTCCGGCTCAAGGATGTCGGAGGAAAAGAGTTCCTCGAACTGATCTATCGTCACTACCACGCGCGTCTCGGGCTGATGCATCAGCCCGAGGCCGAGTTGATGCAGGCCGAAACCTCCCTCCCTCATCAGGACCTCGCGGATAGCCTGCGGGTCTTTCTCTGGGAAATGGGCAGTCAGAAGATGGACGAGCGCTGCCAGCGGCTGTTTGTCGGGCACCAGGGGATCAAGGTAAATCCATTGTTCACTGCCAGGCAAAGCCCCCTCCTGGAGCCTGGGCAGCAGCCCGGCCATCACGACACTCGATTTGCCTGAGCCGCTGGGGCCAACCACTGCCAGGAAGCGCGCTCCGGCGGACTCGGAGGAGGCCGGGCCGGTCATCTGCTCCCTGAGTTGTGCCAGCAGTTCCCGCACCAGAGCTTGCCGCCCGAAGAAATCGGCACGGTCCTCTTGCGTAAAGGCGTGGAGTCCTTTGTAAGGGTTGCGAGGCTCGAAATCCAGGTCAGGAAATGGTGTTTCGGCAGCGGGAGCGCCCCGCTGCTCCCGCTCAACCGTGAGCACGAGTTCGTCGAGAGCCTGGGTGTAGCGCCGGCCACGTGCGTCAAGAATGGTTGCCTGTTGTGCTCCAGCCGGCAGCAGATCGTGCAGCGCCTCGCCCTGCGCCCACAGACAGATAATGCGGCGCCGGTAGAGCCGGGCGATGCGCAGGTGCTCCTGCACGGCTGCCGACGAGCGTGCGTGAGGGGTGAGGAGCAGGAGGACAATGTGAGCGGCGCGCATGGCCTGGCGCATCTGCTCCTCCTGCTCTTCTGAGGAAGCATCATCCGGCACGATGAAATCGCGCAAGGCCAGATCAGCGCGCAAACGCGTAACATCGTCGCGGGCGTCGTGAGAGAGGAAGATACGCCTGGCGAGGGTGGGGCGCGCGCCATCGGCGGCCTCGGTTTCGCCTTCGCTGGTATCGTAACCGCTGTCTCCTCGACTGGCGCGCTCCAGAGCGCGGGCGAAGCCGATGATGCTGACGTAGCGCTGATCGGGGCGCTTGGACAGAGCTTTCAATATCACCGCTTCGACGGTTTCGGGCAGCGAGTGATCTTTCTCACGCAGGGGTGGGGGAGGAACATAGGCATGCAGGTGAGCGAGCGCCATGCCTGATCCCTCGAAGGGGCGCACACCGCAGAGCCATTCGTAGGCCATGATCGCCAGAGCGTACTGGTCGCTGGCGTACACTGCCTGGCCTAGAAACTGCTCGGGCGCCATGTAGGGCAGGGTGCCCGCCCAGGTCTGAGACGAGGCAGCGCCGGGGGGCGGTGCGGAGACCGAAATCCCGAAATCCGAGAGCATGATCTGTCCTGCTCCCTGCAAAATATTCTCTGGCTTGACATCGCGATGGATAATGCCTTGATTATGGGCATATTGTAAGGCGCTGGCAATCTGTTTGACGTAGCTGATGGTTTGTTCGAGGGAGAGGCAGGTCCCCCGGGAGTAGCGCTGCCGCAGCGTGCCTCCGGGAACGTGGTCCATCACCAGATAGGGGAGCGAGCGTTCAATGGCGAACTCACGCACGCGCACAATATTGGGATGGGCAAGCCTGGCGATAGTCTGGGCTTCGGTGAGGAAGAGGCGTTCTTCCTCTTCATTGAGCGTAGTATGTAAAACTTTGATGGCCGCCGGGGTATGGAGGTAAAGATGCTCCGCCAGGTAGACTTCGGCGAAACTGCCCTTGCCCAGCAGGCGATGCAGGCGATAGTTGCCCAGGCGCTGTCCTTCACTCACTGACATGGTTAGCGGCTCCTCCTTCCGCTACCTTCTCTGAGGGTACGTGACCAGGCGGTTGCCAGGCCCACGCACCGTTTCCAAAAAACGCGGCTCCCAGGGCCGGGGGTCGAGCTTCTGGGTAAGAGATCAAAGCGGCCAATCGTCACATAGTCTTTCTCCATCTCGACACGAAACTGCTGACCTCCGGGGCCATGCAGGTCCAGGTAGGGCAAAAGCTTTTCCAGGGAGCACCTCCTGATATACGATTCAGAACAGTACGGGATGTTTGATCTCGGTGCGAATACTGCTCAGTTCAAGAAGACTATACAATGCAGCGTCGCCGTTGGCAATGGATAATTGATGGAATTTCAGTGGGAAAAGGCTTCCTCTGTCCGGTAGAGTCTCCAGAGCTGACATATACTGAACATGGCCCGTCGCAACGCTTTCTTGAACGCTTGAAGGACATGGCTGGGAAACTGATATTTCCCCTTGCTATCAGGAAAGACCAGATCAAGATCGATCCTGGCGGCTCCTGCCTGCGATCGGGCTTCGATCTGGCTGCGCCGATGGTGCTTGAGCGCCTCGACCACCATGCGCGGGAGGGGAAGCGTCCGTTTTCCCGCTGCGGTTTTCGGCTCGGTTTCGCAAAATTCGTGATGTCCATCCACGGCAATGTAAGAGACGGTGCGACGAACCTGAAGGCTGCTGGCTTCCAGATCGGACCAGCGCAGGGCGAGCAGTTCACCACGGCGCATGCGGGTGGTCAGCGCCAGCCAGCAGTCGCTGGCCGTACAATTCGTCACGCTGCGTGGCTCGGGAGCTGGCAGCGGGAGGGGGGGCGACGCGCCAGTAGCAGCGCTGCGCTCCCTCCCCATTCCCTTCAATCAATTTCCGGCGTTCCAGGCTCGTCAGCAGTGCCGAGAGCACGACGGGCCGCACCTCCTGCATTGAGAGATCCGGCCAGCGTGAAAGACTCCGTTCGATCTTCTTGAGCCGCTGGCGCTGCGTCAGCCCCGGAAGGCGCCCCGGCAGCAGATGCAGCACCAGCCCTTCCACTGGATGCGGCCCGCCCTCGCGGCTCATCGCGGCCCGTCCTTGCTACTCTGCCGCTTCTTATAGCCATAACCATAGAGCATCGTGGCGCCCAGGGCCGCTATGAGGAGCAGGACCAGCAGCGCGAGATCCCACAGGCGGCGCGAGAGCAGGTTCACCCAGGGGTTGGTGAAGATCACCAGCACCCCGGCGGAGCTTGCCAGCACGCCGAGCACCAGGCACAGGTGAAACACCCGGCCGGGCGCGAGCTGCTTGCGCGCGAAGTGCTCAGGATACTTCCTGCGAATGAGCACGACATCGACAAAGAGGAAGATCATCGAGACGCACCAGATCACCGTGAGCGCCGCCTGGAGCACGTCGTAGACGATGGTGGTCAGATCGGCCGGGCGCAGCAGGCGCAGCGTGAGGGGGGCGACCAGGAAGATCAGCGCCGCGACCAGGCTGGCGAGCACGCT
>DATGLE010000023.1:0-5454 GCA_035294325.1 Ktedonobacteraceae bacterium
CATGGCGCGCGACACCTGGCAGCGCGTGCGGCTCCTGTCCGCCTTTGGACGACTCTTCCCCTACCTGGGAACCTCCATCGATACGCTGATCCAGGCCGAGCGGCATTCATTACCTATGGGCACAACCGTTGTGCTGGTGAGCGCAGCCACCGTACTGTGCGAGGTGACCATTGAGCAGCTGCTGGATCTGCGCCGGCATGGGGCCGCCGTCCACCTGGCGTTAACGGGCGATCCTGAGAGCCGGGTCGCGGCAACGACCTATGATATTCCTGTCCACCGCCTCGGCGGAAGAGAGGTCTGGCATGAACTCCTCACGCATCTCGACCATGAAGATCCCCACCCGGGTCGAAGCGCGAGCGCTCTCCACCTGGATTGAGCGCTTTGGGCTGCCGCTTGCGGTGAGCACGATGGAAGCGCAGCCGATAGGGATGGCTGTCGCGCTGGTCATGTTCCTATTCACCCAGACGCTCAAGGTTTCAGCGCTGGACATCGGCAGCATCGCGCTGTTGCTGCTGGGACTGCTCTGGTGGGCGATGCTGGTGGAATATCTGCATCTCTCCCAGCGGGTGAAGCAGGCCAGGCTCGTATCGCTGCTGCATTTGTGCGGCTGGCTCTTCGCTCTGGCGGCGATCATCGGGCCACAGGCGCCGGATCTGCTCGCAGGAAAGAACATCGCCGGTGCGGTGATCGATACAGGACTGATTATCTGGTTCTGGCGACGTGGCATGCAGCGGGCGCATCGAGGGTTCGAGTCTGGTGAATTGTCCCTCTCCTTTAAAATTGGCTTTGGCGTCCTGCTTGGCATCATGCTCGTGGGGATGATCCTCCCGCAGCCACAGGGAACGCACCTGCTAGCAGCTCTGGGCGGGAGCTTGATGGTCTTCTTTTTGAGCGGGCTGGTAGCGCTCTCGCTTGTGCGTCTCGCGAACATTCGTCAGGTGCGCCGCGCCGATGGCACGCAGGCCGATCCGACGCGCTTCTGGCTCCTGGCTCTCTCGCTGCTTGGCTGCGCGGTTATCGCCCTGGTGGTCCTGCTGGAAGCCGTCTTCTCCTTTACGACCTTCGAAGTGGTGCTCTCGGCACTCGCCCCGTTCTGGAACGCGCTCGGCACAGTGGTTGGCTGGATCCTCTACGGCATTATCTTTGTGATCCTCACGCCGATCTTCGACGTAATAAGCTGGCTCTCTGGCTTGCTGCTGCACCATACGAACTCTTCCCAGCGACAGCCAGTACAGCCGTTCAAACCGCCCTTTTCCAATACGCGGGGGCCACAGCCGATCTCCCCGGAGGTGCTGCTGATTGGCCGCTGGGTGCTACTGGCGCTGGCGGTCCTCGTGGTCCTGTGGATTGTCCGCGTCAGCCTGCGGCGCGGACAGGTGCTGGTCGACGATGAGCAGGTGGAGGAGGAGCGCGAAAGCCTGGATTCCCGCTCGCTGCTCTTCGAACGCTGGCGCGAGTGGTGGCAGCAAAGGCTTCGCGGAAAACGGGCCGCGCCTGCTCTCGATACGCTCGACCCGGATTCGGTGCGCGCCCGGTACCGCGAATTATTACACGCCGTCGCGACGGAGAAGAGCGCGCTCGCGCGGCAAGCGAGCGAGACGCCCGCCGAATATGAGACGCGCCTGCTCCCGCATCTGGGAACGCCCGACGATTCCAGCCAGAACGGAACTGATACGGCCCTCCTTGACGAGCTGACGCAGGCGTATATGCTCGAACGCTACGGCAGCGAGCACGCCGGCGAGCGGACGCGGCAGCATCTACGCATGCGCGTGCCACACCTGATCGCGCGGCTCATCGGAAAGTAGATGGCAGGCTACGGGAGAGCAAAGAGCAGGCGGAGCAAACCGAGCAGGGCCACAGCGAGGATGATAGAGACAGGAGGCACTTTCCATCGGATCAGCAGGACCGCACTCACCAGCAGAAGAGTCGCTTGCCATAGATTGGTGATTGCAGCACGGCCCAGGAGAATCGCGGTGGCTCCCATCATCCCTAATGCCCCGGCGATGACCCCGGTAAGCATCCCCTGAACGAGCGCAGAATCCCGCAGGCGCATGAGCACCGGGGTGGCAAAAAGCATGAGGACAAAGGGAGGCAGGTACATCGCGGCAGTTGCCACCACGGCTCCCGGCAAGCCTTTGACTGCATAGCCGGCAAAGGTCGCCACCACGGTCATCGGGCCAGGCGTGAGTTGTCCGATGGCAACCCCATCCAGAAATTGCCGGGGCGTGAGCCAGTGATAGGTCTGAACCAGTTCCTGTTGAAAGAAGGGAATGGCGACTACTCCTCCTCCAAACATGACCAGGCTCGCTTTCAGAAAGACGAAGGCCAGAGGGAAGAGGACCAGCAGCCCCGGCGAAAGGGAGAGGGTCGCTTCACGCAAGAACGCGAACAGGCCCGAGATGGCGACCATGCTGCTACTCTGGACGGTAGTCGTAGGTCGGCGAAAACAAAGCATGCCCACCAGGCCGGAGAGCAGGAGCAGCGTGATGAGATTCCAGGCGTGAGGCAGAACCGGAAACACCAGCAAGGTTCCTACCGTCAGAGCCAGTGTCCAGCGCGAAGGCGAAGTCAAGGCGGTTTTGCCAGAGTGGTAGAGCATGGCAAGAATGAGGGCCACCACGACTGGTTCCAACCCGACGAACAGCGCGGAAACCGCAGGAACGGTATGAAACTGAAAGTAGACCCAGGAGAGCACGAGCGTGAGGCCGACCGCCGGAGTGAGAAAGGCCAGACCGCTGATGACGCCCCCCAGCGTTCCGCCCAGGCGCGAGCCGAGATAAATGGAGAGCAAGACGGCTGTCGGTCCGGGCAGCAGATACGATAAGGCCACCCCTTCCAGATATTGTGCCTGTGTGAGCCACCTGCGCTGGCTCACGCAGGCTTGCTCCATCAAGGCCATGTTTGCCAGTGCTCCCCCAAAGCCGATAATCCCGATGCGCAGGAACAGCAGGGCAAGCACAGGGAGCGGGCGCTTTTGATAGGCATGACTCATGTCGCCATCTCCTCTGCAAAGGTGAACTCACCCTGAAAGTATAGCGGGTTTCGGTTGTCTGGACCAGGCCCCTTTTTAATGCAGAGCAGTCCAGACATACACCTGCCCATCCTTGCTGCCAGAGGCGAAGCGTGATATCTTTGACACAGATCTCGATCGCGCTCGTCGCGAATCTGGCTGGTGCGCGAACAGGACGAGAGCGCTATGATGAGCCTTATGTGTGGCAGTGTCTACGGGCGAAATTATGGCTCCATGTCTTTCTTACAGTCATCCTCCTCGTGACTGGAACAGCAGCATACTTCCCCCGTTCGAGCAACCTCCCAGGCTTCGCGACCTTCTCGCACAATGAAGTAGACCAGCACAAGAGCTGCTAATGGATCAGCCCACCACCACCCAAACAGATGATTGAGCAAGAGTCCAGCGAGCAAGGTGAGAGACATGTAGGCACAAGTGACACTACAGGCGGCATCCGCCTTGAGGGCCTGGCTCTCAATGCGCTTTGCGATGCGCAGCTTTCCCTGCCACAACAGCGGCATGATGATGGCAGCCGCCATCGCCAGGCCCATCCCTAACCAGGATGCGAGAGGGCGTGCTCGTGTGAGCAACGTCCAGGCACTGTCGGCAACAATGTAGCAGGCCAATGCAAACAAGCTCATGGCCGTGATCCAGGATGCGCGGCGCTCAGCACGTTCGATATGCTCCTCTGCTCCTCCATGACGCTCAACAAGAAGTCGCCAGAGCAACATACCACCCGCAATCAGTTCAATGATGCTATCGATGCCAAATCCTTCAAGGGAAACGCTTCTGCTCGCAATGCCTGTTGTAAGCGCACCGGCTGCCTCAATGACCATCCAGACGATAGTGATCACTTCAATGCCAATCCCCAGGCGCACCTGATCCCGGCGAGAAGGCGCCAGTGATGAAGCCGAAGAGGGAGGCAAAACAGGGAGGAAACGGACCATTAGCACGTTTCCTCCCCCCTGCTGCTCTGGAGCAGTTCGCGCTCAATGCGATCACGAATAGCGTCGCGCACGCGACGGTAGACTATAAGTTGCTCCTCCTCGCTGCCCCGGGCCTGCGCTGGATCGGGAAAGGACCAGTGTCGTTGCTGTCTAGCACCAGGAAAGACCGGGCAGGCATCACGAGCTGTGTCACACACGGTAATCACTTCATCAAAAGACTCTCCCAGATAACGGTTCAAGGTCTTGGAAGACTGTCCAGAGATATCGATGCCCAGTTCATGCATCACACGAATGGCAAGAGGACGAATCGTTGTCGCTTCCGTTCCCGCACTATAGACCTCGAATTGGTCGCCTCCAAGCTGCCGCAGCAAGCCCTCAGCCATTTGCGAGCGAGCGGAATTATGGGTACAGAGAAAGAGCACACGACGCACCATCCCGGTCTTCTCCTCTCAAGTGAGCCAGCAGGGAGATCGCTCATCTCCCCTCTAGAGTATATGCGATCCTCGGGTGTACCGCAATGGGAAAAGGGGAGCGGGCCAACCAGCGGAGCAAGTGCAGTTCCGCAATCTCCTGATCCAGCGCCGCCAGTCGATCCCGAATAAGCGCCAGAACCTCCTGCTGGATTAAGGCACGGCTGCCAGCATCTCGATGAGCGGCGCATAGCCCTCGCTGATCCCTTGCGGGAAGGCCATTTCCTGAAACTGCCAGGTATGGATGGGACACAGGCCGCCGGAAGCTGCAAAGGCGCGCCGGGCTGTGGCGTCCGTCGCGAGCGTGTATTGCCACTGCGCGAAAAAGTGAAAAAGGGCCTGCCCCTGTGCGGCACAGATCGGGCAGTTCCGTGCGCGCGCTTTTTTACCACCGATCCCGCGCGAAGGAGAGCAGCCTGCCTCAATCGCCTGCTCAATGATGCGCGTATCGGCGGCTGTCGGCTCCGCTGCATGGCGCGCAGCGGAGAGCGGCGCCCCGGCCAGCAACTCTGCGCGCAGGGACTCCATGCTCTGTCGCAGTTCAAGCGCGTTCTGCTGTGGCCCAATCTCGTTATCGGCTGGCGTCGAGGCAAGGGCCGGAGCGGCCTCAGTGAGCAGGCGCAATGCTCAATCCAGGATAGAGATGAGAAAGGCGCGCCCCTGCGCCTCGGCAAGAAACGTCGTCAGCGCCTGCTCGAATGCGGCCAGCCTGCTGCTCAGATGCGCCTTTCGACGTGGCCGGCGAAGAGGTACATGAGTGGGTGAAGCTCTACGCCTGGAGCGACGCACCATAGCCCCGATGGAACGGAACGCGTGGAGTTCGTGTGTGGCGCGAGCGGCGGGCCGGAGCGAGGGCACATGCCTGGTGTAGCGGGAGAAGATTTCTCCTCGGGAGGCGAAGATGAACGAGAACGACGAACTGGCGCGAGTCGCGGAGGACGCGCTGGATCTGCTGGCGGAGCTGTTCACGTGTTACGAAGGTGCGATGTGGCTGGCGACATCGGGCGCGGTCAAGTACACACTTCGTTGC
>DATGLE010000024.1:0-19593 GCA_035294325.1 Ktedonobacteraceae bacterium
TTTTTTTCTGAAATTAATGCTCCCCTTTTGCTGCCAGCAGGGGAAGGGTAAACCAGAAGGTCGAACCCTGTCCCGGTGCGCTTTCAACGCCTACCTCTCCGTTGTGGCGTTTGATAAGCGTCTGACAGATATGCAGGCCCAGCCCCATGCCCTGCCCGGCTCCGCTCTGGATGCTAATGCCTGGAGCCTGATAAAAGCGTTCCCAGATGCGCTGCTGCTGGGATGCGGTTAAGCCTGGCCCCTTATCACGTACCCACACGCGTGCGCTATTGCCCACTTGCTCTACTCCAACGGTGATGGGGGCAGCCGCCGCCGAATATTTGAGCGCATTGCTCAGGTAATTACTGATGACCTGGCCGATGCGGTCCGTGTCGGCGAGGACGATGAGATCATCCGTTTCAGACATGCATAACGTGATAGTGCGACCGGGCGTGCTGGCCTGGTGATCCAGGGCGATTTCTCGCACCAGACTTACCAGATCGCATGGAACAAGGTTGAGGTCGAGCTTGCCTGCTTGAATGCGTGAGACATCCAGCAGGTCTCCGATGAGCCGGCTCTGAACATCCGTCTGGCGCAGGGCACGCACAATCAGAAGGGAGAGGTCTTCGAGGGAACGATGTGTGGCCTCCGCCAGATCGGCAGAGGAGAGCAGGCGTCTGAGCTGGCGCAGGGCAAGTTGCAGGTTGCCCTTCATTGCGGTAAGCGGGGAACGCAGGTCGTGGCTTGCCATGCGTAAGAATTCATCTTTGCGATCTTCACTCTCCCTGCTCAGGCGCGCGGTGTCCAGGCGGGCAGCGACGCGGGCCAGCAGTTCCCGCGCGGAGAATGGCTTGACCAGGTAGTCCTCCGCTCCCGCTGCCAGCCCTTCAAGCGTGGCCTCCTCGCCCGCGCGAGCGGAAAGCAGCAGTACGGGAATACGCGCCGTCGTTGGATCCGCGCGCAGCTCTTTGAGCAGGGTAAAGCCGTCGATACCTGGCAGCATCACGTCGCTGATAATCAGATCGGGGGGCATCTCGCGGGCAAGAGTCAGGGCCGTTTTACCATCCGCCGCCAGCTCCACCTGATAGAAAGGACGCAGCAAGCGCTGAAGATAGGCGCGCATGTCGGCATTGTCATCGACCACCAGCAGCCTGGCGCTGTGCTCTGGCAAAGTGCCTG
This sequence comes from Ktedonobacteraceae bacterium, assembly GCA_035294325.1. Taxonomy (GTDB): domain Bacteria; phylum Chloroflexota; class Ktedonobacteria; order Ktedonobacterales; family Ktedonobacteraceae; genus DATGLE01. The sequence continues at coordinate 1,159 of DATGLE010000024.1, forward strand.
TTCCGACCCGGGCGGCAGGAAGGAGCGTGACAGGAGCCGGGGAGATGTCCGGGCCGTCCACTGCTATGGCCTCCTGGTGTGATTCTGGCAGCCAGCCCAGGGCCTCTTCCACGTAAGGATCGGCCAGCAGGGCCGGGGAGGTCAGCGTGGATTGCCGTTCCCGCTGTGCTGGCGGCGTGTGATTGGAGCCTGCTGGCAGGCGAACGGTGAAGGTCGTCCCGGCGCCTTCCTGGCTCTCGACTGTGATAGAACCTCCGTGCAGGCGCACGAGTTCCTGCACCAGGGCCAGGCCAATGCCCGATCCTTCCTGAGTACGAGCCTGCGGCGTTTGAGCGCGGTAGAAGCGTTCAAATAGATGGGGCAGATCCCCGGCGCGTATGCCGACGCCGCTATCCTGCACCACCAGTTCCACGCCACCCTCGATGGCATGCAGTTTCACGCGAATGAAACCGGAAAGAGTGAACTTGAAGGCGTTAGAAAGCAGGTTGAGCACAATCTTCTCCCACATCTGCCGATCTACGCAGATGGGTTCAGGAAGTGGAGGACACTCTACAATCAGGCGCAGGCCGGCCTGCTCGATTGCCGAACGGAAGGAGCTTGCCAGGTCGGCGGTAAGCTGGGAGAGATCCGTTGGCTGATAGAAGGTTTCTGCTCGCCCGGCCTCGATGCGGGCAAAGTCGAGCAGGGTATTGACCAGCTTGAGCTGGCGCAGGGCATTGCGGCGCACCATCTCGACCTGCGCCCGCTGGTCCGCGTCAAGCTGATGTCTGGGATCGGTAAGCAGGGCCTCTAACGGGCCGAGCGAGAGGGTAAGCGGCGTGCGAAACTCATGGCTGATATTGCTGAAGAAGGCGGTTTTGGCGCGATCCAGTTGGGCGAGCGCCTCGGCCCGCTTGCGTTCCTCCTCATGTGTGCGCGCGTTGGCAAGGGCTGTGGCAATTTGCGCTGCGACGAGTTCGAGGAAGCCGCGATACTCCTCATCGAAGGCATGATAGGGAGTAATGCCTGCTACCAGCAGGCCGGCAAGCGATGCCTCTCCTGCTCGCGCGATGGGCATGAGGCAGACCTGGCGCGGCGCGGGAATTCCCGGCAAGCAAACGAGGGGACCGAGGGAAGCGGACGGGTCCTCAATGACGATGGGTTTCCTGCTGTGTATCGCCTGGATGAAAGTGGAGATGGCGCCATCAGGTGACTGCTCGTCCAGGACGAGGTGTATCTGATCAGGAAGCTGGTGCGAGGCGATGCCGGTTGTTCCTATCAAATGTGCCTGTGTGCCGCCAGAGTCCAGCAGATAGAGCAAGACGAGCGGCAGATCGGCATTGCCCGCTGCCAGGGAGGCAAGGGCGTGCTGGCAAGCCTCTTCGGTGGTATGCACGTCGCTTGTCCGGGCCGCCAGTTCGCGCAGCGTCTTTATGCGCCGCTCACCCACAACCTGCACGGTGGTTTCCTTCACCGTGCAGAGAATGCCGCCAATCGTGCCCATCTCATCATAGATAGGGCTGTAGGAGAAGGTGAAGAAGGTCTCTTCCACATAGCCATAGCGGTCCAGGAAAAAGAGTTGATCTTCAGACCAGATAGCCTCGCTTCCCGCAAGGATCTGCGCGAACATGGGGCGAATGACATCCCAGATCTCCGGCCAGCAGTCACATGCCCGCTGGCCCATCGACCGGGGATGCTTGGTGCCTGGAATCGGGCGAAAGGCATCGTTGTAGAATTGCACATGCTCGCTGCCCCAGAGAATGAGCATAGGGAAGCCTGAGGCCAGGCAGATGCTAATGGCGGTCCGCAGGCTCTGCGGCCATGTAGAAATAGGGCCGACCGGGGTCGCCGACCAGTCAAGGGAGGCTATCAAGGCTCCCATCTCGCCTCCATGCAGGCTCATAAACTCGATGAACGAGGAGGGATCAGGGTTCCCTGTCTGCTGCTGTCTCTGGTGCGCTCCGATCTGCGTTTCCTCTGGCTGCTGATAAACACTGGTCATTCAGTTCCTCTCCTGGAGCCTGGTGAAGTGTTCCTTTCCCTGCTGCTTCGAGCTTCTTCGTTTGCTCAGCAGGATTGTGTATTTTGTTACCCAGGAAGCATACATTACCACTCGCAGTTGAGGCAAATATTTTCATAAAGCTCCTGGTTTTCAGATGAGGGGGGAGCATTCAAGGTTGAGGGGAAAAGCGCCAGCGTATGAAGCTACGAGCGACGATAGCGCTACTTGCCCTTCGCAGCCTCCACCGCCGTTGGATTGGTTCCTCCGCGCAGGAGCCAGGCCATCCCTACAGCAATCAGGGCGCCGACAAAAGGCGCGACCATGTAGAGCCATACCTGACCAGACTGACCGCTGACAAGGTATGGCGCAAATGAGCGCGCGGGATTCATGGAAGCCCCGCTGACGCGCCCGGCAAAGAGGCCGCATAAGGCGATGGTTCCGCCTACGGAGATTGCCATGTTGTTGCCTACCAGTTCGCCCTTCGGGGCAACTCCGAGCACAACTGTGACCAGGAAGAAGGTGAGCAGCGCCTCTACTGCGAAGGTGATCGCGGTATCCATATGGGGGAGTGGCGCGCCCAGGTGCTCAACGTTTCCAAAGATCAGGCGGATGAGGGCCGCTCCGGCGATGGCCCCGATCAATTGCGCCAGCCAGTATCCGGGCACGCGTTTCCAGGGAAAATCCTTACGCAGCGCGAAGGCAAAGGTGATAGCGGGATTGATATGCGCGCCCGAGGTGCTGCCGAGTGCGTAGATGATGACCATAACGATCAAACCGCAGGAGACGTAATGCGCTGCCGAGTTAACATCCTGGTGGAAAAGTGAGCTGACGACTACTCCTCCAGCCTCAACCGTCACAAGCACGAATGTGCCAACACATTCGGCTAGCAGCCGCCTTAATTCCTCAACAGTACGTTGGGAAGGAGCGAGCTTTTCCGATTCGGCCTCTCGTGCATCGCCTTTCTGATTATCTGGTGCCTGAGGCTTGTGATCTGTAGTCTGTTTTTCCTGGCTCGCCATCTCTTTTGGGCGTCCTCCTTCCGTAGCTAATCCCTGTGCTTCTGATACGTTTGGGCGCCCACACATAGAGACAATCGTAAGCAGCGAGAGAAGAGATGGCTTAGCTTCCCGCTACGATGAAGTGGCAGCGCAAACTTTCGCCGCGCTCGCAGCGCTCCTGAACCGGCGCGTTGACGATCTCAGTGAGCAGTGTCTCGGCCAGGCGGCAGACCTGCGGGTGCGTCGCGGCAGCGGCAGCCAGCGGGCAGTTGTAGCCGTGGATACAGTAATGATCGCTGCACTCTTCAAGCTCCGCCAGCCCTCCCAGTTCATTGAGCACGGCCACTGCTACCTCCAGCCGCGCGCGCAGCTCTCCGGCTGCTACGCCCCACCTGGCCGCGATGCGCCGTCCCACTTCACGCAGCAGCATCTCCATCTCGGCGGGGGACATGCGCTCCTCCAGCAGGTCGAGCACCTTATCGAGCACCTGGTCATAGGCTTTGGGGAATAACGCCTCGGCCTGCGCCGTCAGGCCATAGATCGAGGCGGGCTTGCTGCTGCCGCGCCGGACGCCCCGCTGCTGCACAAGCCCATCGCGTTCAAGGGTGGCAAGATGAGCGCGCACCGCGTTATCGGTGAGATCGAGCGCCTGTGCCAGCTCTTCTACCGTGTGGCTGCTCCGGCGCAACAATCTGACGATGCGTCCTCGTGTGCTGGCGAAAAACCACTGATTGGGCTGCGAGAGTGACATGCAATTCCTCCGTTCAATCATTTTTAGTATAGGAGATCTCTCTCACTTTGTCAAGAAAGTCAAAATGTTCATTGACTTTCTAAAATTGATATGGTATAGAAACACGTAGTGATTATCATACTATATCGATCTACGGATGAGCTATGGGCAGGAAAAGACCATGCAGGGGATCAGGCTCATATCTCGTCCAGTGAGAAGGAGAAGATGCGATGTCCGAAACGCCTGCACCGGTTTCTGAACCTGAGACTGCTCCGGCTCCCCAGCCTTTTGCGGAGCGGCTGAGCGATGCGTTACAGCATGGAATAGGGGTTGTGATTGGCTCGACGCGTAAGCCTCCCCGGCGTCTCAAGAGTCTGCTCAATGGAACGTGGTTTGGGCACCCGCTGCACCCGGCCATTACCGATGTGCCCATCACCGCCTGGCTGCTCACTGCTGCCTTCGACATCATCTGGTTGATCGCTCAACCCTCCTGGGCGGCCTACGGAGCTTTTGTAACCGTGATCGCGGGCCTGCTGGGAGCGCTCGGCGCGGCCGCGACCGGGCTTGTCGATTGGAGCGATACCTATGGTGCGGAGCGGCGCGTGGGCCTCAATCATGCCCTGTTCAACGTTGCGGCGACGATCCTCTACCTGATCTCTTTTGTCCTGCGACTGCTCGCCGGACCGGGTGATGGGATAGCGGCCTGCATCATCGGGTTTGTGGGGCTGGTCAGCGTCCTCTATGCTGCTTACCTGGGTGGTGAAATGGTCTTCGTCAAAGGGACCGGGGTGAATCATACAGCCTGGGAGGCCGGCAGCGAGGACTATGAGGCGGTAATGCCCCTGGCGGATGTCGAGGAGAACAAATTGTACCGCGTGACGGCTGCCGGGGTGCCGGTGGTGATGCTGCGCCAGGGATTGCAGGTCTATGCGATTGCGGCGACCTGCTCGCATGCCGGCGGCCCGCTCGATGAGGGAACGTTGCAAGGGGATGTTGTGGAGTGCCCGTGGCATGGCTCTCGCTTCTGCATGCGCGATGGTCGCGTCCTCACCGGGCCGGCTACCGTCAGGGCGCCGCGCTACAGTGTGCGTGTGCGCGATGGGCTGGTAGAGATCAAGCGCGATAGTGACCATTAAAAGCGGCCATCGTCATGTAATAGAAAGGGGTATGGCACATGACCTCAGCCGCTCGTACTGAATCTCCTTTCTCTTCTACGCTTCCTGGTCGCTACTATTATGATCCTGCTCTCTATGAACAGGAGCAGGAATGTATCTTCTCACAGATGTGGGTTTGTGCCGGGCGCGCCGACACCATCGCCGGGCCTGGCGCTTACCAGGTGGTGACGGTGGGGCGCGAAAGTATCATCCTGGTGCGTGACCGCGAAGAGAGGCTGCGCGCGTTCTATAATGTGTGCCGCCATCGCGGCGCCCGGCTCTGCACCGGGGCGGCGGGGCGCCTGAAAGGCTCGATCCAGTGCCGCTACCATGCCTGGACCTATGGCCTTGATGGACGCCTGATCGGAGCGCCAAACGTTCTTTCCGATGCTCAGTTTGACCACATGGCGTATGGCCTGCTCCCGGTAGCTCTGGAGATCTGGGAGGGGCTTATCTGGCTGAACCTTGCCGATGATCCCCCACCCATCTTTCCCCAGGTGAGCGGGCCGGTGATCGAGCGCTTTGGTGACTACGAGCCGTTTACGCGTTACGGAATGGGGCAGTTGCGGGTTGGCAAGACCATCGTTTATGATGTGCGGGCCAACTGGAAGTTGATCCTCGAAAACTTCATGGAATGCTACCATTGCGGGCCGATGCACCCCGAACTCTGCGACCTGCTGCCCGGCTTCAGGTCCGGCAAGATATATGTGGAGGGCGAGGCGGCAGCGCTGGCCGATGGCGTCGAAGCCTTCACGATTACCGGTAAAGCCTCGCGTCCGCTCCTGCGCGGGCTGCGTCCTCAGGATGAGCGCAGCTATTACGGCATAGTGGTGATGCCGAATGTGCTGCTCAATCTGCTCCCCGACCATGTTGTCGTCCACTGGCTGGCCCCAGAGGCACCTGATCGCACGCGTATCACCTGCGCCTGGCTCTTCGATGCGGAGGTGGCGGCCAGGCCGGACTTTGATCCGATGGATGCAGTGGCAATCTTCGATCTGGTGAATCGCCAGGACTGGGAGGTGTGCGAGCTAGCGCAGCATGGCGTGACCTCAAGAGCGTTCAGAGAGGGCGGCATCTATGTGCCCTCAGAGCGGCATATCCGTCGGGAAATGTGTGACTTCGTGCTGGAGCGCCTGTCGGGCCAGGTTCATGCGGAATAATGATCTTCAGGTTTCAAGACCGGCAATTCTTGCATGCGCGGGCGCGCGATTGATCGCGCTCGTTCGGCCAGTCGAGCGCCCGCAAGCGCGAACAATCGCGCCGCTACGCACCGGGGGAGTTTTCCGGTCTTGATCGTTTTCCTGCATAATTCGCAAGGCCGCCGCGTCTTTTATGCCTCTGCCTCCTCTGAACCCACCGTGGTTGCAAGGGGATATGAGGCGGGAAGGGGAGGCAGGGTGAGGCAAAAGCGGCTGCCTTCTCCCGGGCGGCCAGAACTCTCCACCCAGATGCGCCCTCCCATTGCTTCGACCAGGCGCTTGCAGATGTAGAGTCCCAGCCCGGTGCCGCGCGTTGGTCCGGCCAGGTCGCGCTTGAGGCGAACAAACTTCTCGAAGAGAAGGGGAATCTCCTCCGGTGGGATTCCCGGCCCCCTGTCTTGCACACTGAGATACACGGGAGAGGAAGGAGTGGACTGGCTGGCCTCAATGCTGACCTCGGTGTGAGGGGGAACATACTTGAAGATATTCGAGAACAAATTTCGCAACACCTGGCGCAAGAATTGCGTGTCCGCCCTGACCTGGATGTGCTCATCTATCTGTAGCTGGAATGTGTATGAGGCGATGTCCCGGGGATCGAAATGAGCGAGCACATCCTCTACGACCTGACGAATAGAGACGGCTTCGCGGCGGGCCGGGGGAAGCTCCTGGGATACAGTAATGCTTTCCAGCACCCGATTGACCAGGCTAACAAGGTCCTGGTGACTCTCGAATGCCTGATTCAGCAGATCGGTGCGCGCCTCGGGGGCCAGCTGGTCAAAATAGTCCTTGAGCAGTTCCAGGAAACCTCCCAGAACGGCCAGCGGGGTGCGCAATTCATGACTTACATTGAGCAGAAATTGCTCCTTGATCTCATTGACCTTGCACTGATGCTCGTAAGCAAGCGTGGCACGGCGTTCCGCCTCTAAGGCCAGCAGGCGCTCCTGCTCAGCGGCGTGTGCGCGCTGGTGAGCGGCATGCACGAGTTCAACCGCCGTCCGCAACCAGCAGACCACCAGTCCGAGTCCGAGCGAGGTTCCGAAGCCGATGATTCCCCCTTCTATAAATGCCTGATCCGGTAACATGCCGCGCAGCAGAAGATAGTAGGAGAGCTGGAAGGCGATACCATTGAGCACAAGGCTCACGAGCAGACCACGATAGTAAAAGAGCCAGCAGGCGCAGGCAATAGGCAGGAACATTGTGGCGCCATTGTGGACGAGGGGAAAGAGGAGCCAGAGTCCGGCGATGCCCAGAACGTAGGAGAGTGTCACGACCAGCAGGCGTCTGCCCCTGGAGAGGCTCAGCCAGGAGACCGGGACCATGCGTATGCCGCGCAGGAATGCCCGGGCGCGATCAAGTTGCTGCATCCGTGACCACCTCTCACAGACCCTCATCCTTCTGCGATGAGTATAGCGCTCCCTTTCTTATCCAGCATTATTATAGTAGAGAAATATGTAGATGTCTACAATGCAGAATTATCCCCAGGGCTATTGAATGCTCCCCACGCCACGCCCGAAAGGAAGAGTCTGGGCGGGGACACCCCGCGTCCCGCAAGGGGGCGGCAGCCCCTTTGACCCCCGCTTCTGGCGAGCATTACATAGCCCTGCATTATCCCCGGCAGGGCTTTTTCGTCCCGGCACGTTGACAATACCCGTCAGAATGTGACTTAATGGTAAATGAGAAGGCATAATTAAACGTTTCTCCTTTCAGGCTCCGCACTGATTTCTTGATCCTTGCCCTTGTGATCCGATCATGTTCTTCGGAACCACTATCGCGCACCAGAGGGAATCATGAGAGCTGAGGAGACTGTGATCGCCATCCAGCCAGACTGTGATGGTTCTATCAGTAACAGGTGAGATGCATTCCCTCACGCTTAACATGGAATGTGCGCCGGGAAGAGGGCAGGTTCACTATCTGCCTCAAGAGGAGCCATACGCTATGACCTACTTACGCCGAAACAGTGTTGGGGAGCAAGAGGAAGCATGCCGGAAAGCCAGACAGCTCATGGCTGTCTGCGAACAGCTTCATATCGCGCTTGACCCGATTGACTGGCAAGAAGATGGAATGCGAACATCAGTGAAAGTGGACAATATCGAGATAGCTTCTCTCCTGGAACTCAGTCAGCGCGAGAGCGATGACATCCTTCGTCTCATCCAGATCAAATTGTTTGAACGTGCTGCCCTCGAAAGCATTCACGCCGGCCCGGGCCTTCGAGCCTCGATGTGGAGTCCGGTTGATGTGGTGCAGCCACAGGCGTTTTTGAGCCTGTGGGTTATCACACTTGAGACGGAGGTGCGCATCCCAATCATTGAATCTATCAAAGATGGTCAGCGCGTCTATGAGCGCTATTCGCTGAATCCGGGCGATGGGGAACAGCTTGCCAGCCTTTTTGGACCTCTATATGAGGGTGAGTATCACCTGGGCGATAGGATAACAGTGAAGGAGCGTGATTGCCACTACAGCGGGGAGATCATCTATATCATTCCACCTGGCAAGACGCTTACAGGCCGCAAATATATGGCAAGAGGATACCGAACCGCTGCGGGAACAGCAAATACGAATGATATAGCAGCGCGCTACATCGTCGATTGCAACGATGGCTTTCCCCACATTGTGCATCAGTCACAGATCGTCGGGTAAGTCGCCGCTCCTTATTTCGGGGGTTTCACGCCCTCAATGTAGATGCGCCGCAGCCCTTGCAGGATGCGTTCGGGGGAGTAACCACGCTCTTGCCGTTGGAAGCGATAGAACATGGGATTGACGGTGATGAGGATGGCATCGGCCACGTAGGGGATATCCAGCGCGGCCAGCTCTCCCTTCTCAACTGCCTCGGCGAGCAGCGCTACAAGTACTGCGTGCAGCCACTCTCTCAGGGAGCCGTGAGAGGGTCCCGGCTGCCGCGTGCTGTCCGTTTCATCGCAGAGCCAGTGGCGCGCATTCGCTGCGGCAATCGCGCCCAAAAAGGCCCCCTGCTCTTCGAGAAAGGCAACCATGCAGGACAATACATTATCCAGCCGTTCGAGCACGGGCGCCGTTTTCCTGTCCGCTAACAACCTCGTGATCTCTCCTACAAATTGCTCATGACTTTCGCGCAGCAGGTCCATACAGAGCGCGCCTTTATGGGCATAGCGGCGATACAATGTTCCCTGCCCGATCCCGGCTGCGGTGGCAATCTGATGCATGCTGACAGCCTCAACGCCCTGCTCCGCAAAGAGACGCCGCGCGACCTCCAGGATACGCTGGCGATGCTCGGCTGCATCGCGCCGTTCATGCCGCTGCTGTAAAGCTAGCGGCTGCGGTATTCGCGGAGGCCAGGGGAACTCACAAACATCTTCTCTCATTGTTCATTCCCTCTTGACAAGTGGACAATTGTCCGCTACAATAAGGATACGGACATCTGTCCACATAAGTGTAACATATCGCGGCATGCAGGTCAATCACGTGCAGCGGTACAATAATGAAATGTAGCTGTTTAATAACTGTGATAAGGAAAAATAGGGTATGGCGAATAAACCGGCTATTCTGGCCGAAGGACTTGAAAAACAGTATGGGAAGACGCGCGCCCTGGCCGGGCTGGATCTCAGCGCCGAGGAGGGTAGCGTCCTCGCGGTGCTCGGCCCCAATGGCGCCGGCAAGACTACCGCTGTGCGCATCCTGACGACGCTGCTCCGTCCCGACGCCGGGAGAGCGGAGGTAGCTGGCTTCGATGTTGTCAGGGATGCTGACGCGCTGCGGGCGCGCATCGGCCTCGCCGGCCAGTACGCCGCCGTCGATGAGAACCTCACAGGCTACGAAAATCTGGAGATGTTCGGGCGACTCTATCATTTATCCGGTGCGACGGCGCGGCGGCGGGCGAACGAACTGCTTGAGCGCTTTGACCTGACAGATGCGAGCAGGCGAGTGGTGAAAACCTACTCGGGCGGCATGCGCCGCCGCCTCGATCTGGCGGCCAGCCTGATTATTGCTCCTCCGGTGCTCTTCCTGGACGAGCCGACAACGGGCCTCGATATACGCGCGCGCCTGGCAATGTGGGAGGTCATCAGCGGTCTCACAGCCTCCGGGACTACCGTGCTGCTCACCACGCAGTATCTGGAGGAGGCCGACCAGCTTGCCCACCAGATCGCCGTCGTTGATATGGGGCGCGTGATTGCCAGAGGTACGTCCGATGAGTTGAAGGCCCGGGTTGGCGGCGAACGCATCGAACTCACGGTGGCGCGCGGTGGAAGCCTCGATGCCGCTGTGGAGGCGCTGCGTTCCTACAGTTCGGGCAACATCCAGGTGAACTCGGCCAACCGGCATCTCATCGTGCCGGTGACGCAGGGGGCGCAGATTCTCACCTCTATCGTGCGTGATCTCGATGCCGCTCAGGTCCCCCTCGATGACCTGGCCCTGCGCCGGCCAACACTGGATGATGTCTTCCTCGCGCTCACGGGGCGCACCGCTACTTCGGGAGAGCTATCCGTGGATGAAGAAACACCGACTGCTCGACCCGTCGCAAGGAGTTCAGCACGATGATAACCAGCGATATCCGCCCGGTAGAAATAGTCAAACCGCAGGCGCGTCCCAGAATCTACTGGACGCTGATGGATGCGCTCGTCCTGGCGAAGCGCAATCTACTCCAGATTCCGCGTATTCCTGACGAACTGATCTTCTCGACGATTCAGCCGATCATGTTCGTCCTGCTCTTCCGCTACGTATTCGGCGGGGCCATTGCCGTCCAGGGCACCAGCTACGTCAACTACCTGATGGCGGGCATCTTCGCGCAGACCGTCATCTTTGGCGCGACGAGTACAGGCATCGGCCTTGCCAACGACCTGCAACGCGGCCTGGTTGATCGCTTCCGCTCTCTGCCGATGGCAAAATCGGCGGTCCTCACCGGTCGCACGATCTCTGACCTGGCGCGCAACACGTTTGTCGTTATTGTGATGTGGACAGTCGGGCTGCTGGTAGGCTTTCGGCCAGAGGGCACCGTCATTGCCTGGCTGGCAGCGGGAGGCATTCTCCTGCTCACCAGCTTCGCCTTCTCATGGATCTCGGCGATGATAGGGATTTCAGCACGCACGGTAGAGGCGGCGCAATCGGCCGGCTTCATCTGGCTCTTCCCGCTGACGTTTGCCAGCAGCGTGTTTGTTCCGACGCAGAGCATGCCTGCCTGGCTGCGCGTCTTCGCCGACCACCAACCGGTCTCGCTGATCGCCAACGCCGTGCGCGGGCTGCTTCTCAACCAGCCCGATGCCTCGACCATCTTGCAGGCAATTGCCTGGTGTGTCGGGATCCTTGTCGTCTTTGTCCCGCTGGCCGTATGGCAGTACGGGCGCCGAACCGCACGGTAAGGAAAAAGCGGGGAACCTCGTGCCCCGCCAGGGGCACGAGGTTCCCCGCTTTTTCCCTTTTCTCATTCTTCTACATATCGACGCCGATTCCTTCCCCCCTTCTATATTCTTTTCCCCTCCACCCTTTACAAGTATCCTACATTGTATTACAATAGCTACACAACGTTTTGGTAGGAATAGGTCTCTTCACCTTTTCTCTTTCGGTTCAAATATGATGAGCTGCGGTGAAGAGATGCAGTTTATCGCCAGCATTACATAAGGAAGAGGAGAACAGTACGATGGATGATCTGTTAACGGTATCCGAGGTTGCGCGTATCTTGCGCGTGGATGATACGACTGTGCGCCGCTGGGTGAAAGTCGGGGCGCTGGAGGCTGTCGTCTTGCCGCATGTCAACACGAGGCAGGCTTATCGTATCAAGAAAGCGACACTTGACAGGCTTCTTGAGGGACAGGGCCAGCAAAAGGTCTCGTAGCAAAAGGTCTCGTGAGGTATACAGCTTCCCTGACCGCGAAGCGCCGCAGGCGCTTCGCACATGTGAGAGGTGGATGCTGCTGGGGCGGACGGCTGTCCGCCCCAGCAGCATCCACCTCTCATATCTATGTCGCCGGAGGCGGCAAGGGGACCTGAAGAGCTGCTCTGGTTGTTCCAACACGTCTATAGCAGGTATCCAAGAGCGCGCGCCTGCGCAATCAGGCGCTGCGCCAGCAGATCCTGCGGACCTTCCTCTGTATCGAGGTGCAGCGCGGCTTCTTCGTACCAGGCGCGGCGTGTGGTGTAGAGGTCGCGTAAGCGCTGCTGCCCGTGCTCTCCGGCGATCAGGGGGCGCAGGGTTTTCCCGTCCGACTCTTGCAGGTGCTTCCAGACGGTTTCGACGGAGGCTCGTAAGTAGACGGTCAGCCCATGCTGACGCATAAACTGGCGATTGGCCGCCAGGATGACTATGCCGCCGCCGGTGGCGATTACCACGCGTGTCTCCTTTGCCTGCTCGTAAAGCGCCTCGGACTCAAGCTGTCGAAAGCGTTCTTCGCCGTATTCGAGCAGCACCTGTCCTACCGGCATTCCCATGCGCTGGGCCAGCACATCATCTGTATCGATAAAGCTCCAGCCCAGCAGGCTCGCCGTTCGCTGCCCAAGTGTCGTTTTTCCCACGCCCGACAATCCTGTTAAAAATATTCTTTGCAACGCTGCGGCTTTATGCTCGGCCTCTCTCATATCCTGTTCTTCTCGCGGCAGCATAGCTTCCCCTCGCACCATCAATAAAAAAGCAGAGGTTGCAATCCCCCTGCTTATTTCTGCTTGCTCCAGATTATAGCGGAGCCGTTGGATATGTGTCAAGCCATGATGTGGGCGCTGTTCTTGAGCATCATCTCACCACAGGAAGGAACGAGCAGGCAGCGTCTATAAACGCGTTCTTTGTATTTCTTATAGGCATCGTTATCGAGACGCTGCAAGCGCGCCCGCGCTTGCAGCGTCTCGATAACGATTTCATCTAACTACGCGCCAGGGTGGTCAACAGGCCAACGGTGATGGCGGCGGTAACGATGTGCATGGCGATCATGGTCCAGAAGATGGACAGGTTCATGCCTGGTGCGGCGAGCGATCCGGTCAGCGCCATGACCGGGGTGAGCAGCGAGACGCACAGAGCGACCAGCGCAAGCCAGCGATAGAACCGGATGGGCCGCCGCGCGAAGCGACTGACCAGCACGAAGGCGAGCAGGGCCAGCAGCAGATAGACTATCGTGCCGCCGATGATATAGGATGCCTGCATATATTGGAACGCTGCGGGCACACCGAAGAGCGCGACGGCGATGCTGCGTATGATGAGATTGACGATGATCGCGCTAACGATGGTCAGCGGACCTACCCACACGAGCTTGCGTGTGGCGACATGTTCGCGATACATCATTGATGTCATATATTTTCTCCTTTTTTCTTATCGGTTTGATACAGAAAATGTCTTCTCAGGCTCTTTCAGTGTACCGTCATGATGGGAGAGCCGGCGGTGAACGCGCAGCGCGAACCAGCTCAGAAAGCCAGCCATTGCCAGCGCGAGCGCAGTGAGAGCTGCCCTGTCGGCCAGAGTATGCGTGGGGCTTAGCCAGCCGGAAAGCGCGTGGCAGATCAATGCCCCACCGACCAGAGCCAGAAGATGAAGATCGTTCCAGTCCTGCGCCTGTGACCAGCGACTCACCAGCCAGGCAATCCCTACGAATATGGCCGCTGAACTCAGCATCGGGAGCAGCACGAGCGGCCAGTGCGAGAACATTGGCTGAATGCGCCAGAGAAACAGCACGGTATGCCAGATGAATCCGCTGCTGCCGATCACCAGAAAGACCACCCAGGGGTGCGGAGCGCTGATCTCTCGCACTGGCCGGGGTGCCTTCCTGGGAAGCACGCCCAGGGCTACTACGACGAGCGCGAGCGTGACCAGCGCGGTCAGACCGAGCAGGATGGGTGATGCCTCATACCCTGCTGCGAAAGAGATGTGGGCGACGAGCCAGAGCAGCGCGACTCCGAGGGCGTAGCAGATGCCGGTGACGACAAGGCCGACACGTCCCAGGTAGGGTGCATTGCGCCGGTCAGGGAACAACAGATCGGTGAGCAGGATCGGGATGGCCGCGCTCCAGACCGCATGGATAACGATCACCGTTTCGGTAAAAACCCCGTTGATCCCCAGGATGCGCGCTCCCCAATCGGCGGCATTATAGAGATTGGGGTTAAACAGGCTCTGCGAAACGAGGCCCTCCTCGACAAGACCATAGGCTGCTCCCAGGAGCAGAATGCTTGCCCATCCGCGTCCACTGCGGCGCACCAGTTCTCGAATGAGAAGCGCGCCCGCACCGTAAAGCGGCAGGTAAATCGGCACCAGGAAGGCAAGAACAATGGGCTGACCGAGGGGCGTTGAACCCGAAAGCAGTTCCGCCACCAGCGGCGCCATTAGAACGAGTACCAGCGCGGGCAAGAGCCGACGCATAAGACAATCTCCTTCAATCTCGTAAGCGTCTACCAGGAATGGCTTTATTTCCATCCCGGTTACGCGGTGTTTCAAACTTCCTCTGTAAGTCTAGCCTAATAATTTAGGAGTGAGCATCACCCTGGCGGGTGGTTCTGCGGGTGGTTGTGGTGAAGAATGATGAATGTTACCAACCAGAAGCGGGAAGCCAGCATGTCATCCTGAGCGGCAGCGAAGGATCCGTTGGCTGCACGCCGATCCTTCGCTGCCGCTCAGGATGACATGGCTGGACTTGATCGGTACCTTTCAAGATATGTTCAGAAGGAGCAAAGCAAGGATCTAGAGGTCGGAGAGGTGCAGACGGCGCGCCGCCTCGCTGGCTTGCAGGCGGTTGCTCACACCCAGCTTGCGGTAGAGACGCTTCACATGGTCCTTGACGGTGTTGATTGAGACGACAAGTTCTTGCGCGATCTCCTGGTTGCTGCGCCCGGCGGCAAGCAGTCGCAATACGCGTTGTTCCTGAATGGAAAGGGGCTGCAATAGCTCCTCACTTGAGGAGGTCGCGCCAGAAGCGCTCTGCGGGACCGCAGGCATGGCAAACGCGCGCAGGAGACTCCGAGCGTAGGAACGCAGCGCCGGTTCGTGAAGCGCCGGCATCGCCTGGCGCAGCAGGCTTTCTAGCGCAGCCCCTTCGGAGAGAAAGATGCGGATCAGACCTTCGCCGCGCGCCTGGGTGAGCGCCTGCCGCAGCCACTCTCTCGCCTCGCGTTCCTGGTGGCAGGCAGCATGGGCCAGCGCGAGCAGGATGTGTGTCTCTATTGTGATACGCCAGCCCTGTATATCAGGCAGCAGACGTTCAAGCACTCGTAATGCTTCGCGTGGCCTGTCCTGGGCTAGCAGGAGGCGCGCCCGTACTACACGGGCAGCCGGATGTTCCCGAAGGGCGGGCATTGCGAGAACATGGTGCACTGCCTGAATATCGCCGGTTTCCAGCGCAAGACGGGCCGAAAATAGCTGCACATCATGCAGCCTCTGAGCAGCCTCGGGCGTTTTCGCCGTCTGGAGTCGCGCCAGAAGTACCGCGACCTGCTGCTGAGCCTGGGTGATCTGCCCGCGTGCGTGGGCGATTTGTGCGAGTTGCAGGGCAGCGGAAGCGCGTAGATCCGCGAACTCCTCCGGCGCGAGTGCCTGCGCCTCGCTGGCCTGCTGCTCGGAGCGCGCCAGGTCGTTCCATTCAAAAGCGATGCTTGCCAGGCCCTGAGATGCGTGCGTCAGGACCTCGCGATCCTCAGGCCCGTTTGCTGCGGAGAACGCCTGCTGGTAGTATTCGTGCGCCTGGTGCAGTTCACCCAGCGTGTAGCTGCATGCACCGATTACCAGGAGCAGGCCGCGTGTGAGACGCTGATAATTAGAGATCGGACTGCGAGTATGTGCCTCCAGGAAAGAGGTGCGTGCCTCCTCGAAGCGGCCCTCGTACATGAGGCCAACTCCAACTATGAACAGGCAGACGCTGCGCCATATCTGGAAGTTGCGCTCCTGCATGTCGTCAGGGAGTACAGCAAGCGCCTGCTGTGCGTACTCTGTCGCGCGGGGAAACTGCCCCGAACTCCAGTTGCTCATTGCACGAAAGACGGCGATCAGGCCCGGAGCAGCCAGGTTGCCTTGATTGCGCCAGCCCTCCTCGGCCATGCGCAGCAGCGCCTCCACGCGCTCCGTGAGCGCTGTAGAGATGCTGTGCTGTTCCTGGGGTATCCGAAGCGCAAACGCTCCCAGCCAGCAGAGCGTCGGATGGGCGCGCAGTATCACCTCCGGCAACGCTTCCAACCAGCGGCGCACAGTATACAATTCGCTGATCTCTCCGTCCATGTCCACGCGTTCGATCAGCACGGCGGCGCGTTCAAAATCCTGCGCCCGCAGCGCCGCCTCTATCGCATCATCCACCAGATCGTGCTGCTCGTACCAGCGGCTCGCTCGCAGCGACAATGCCCGCAGCACCGCTTCGCCCAGGTGCAGAACTGCCTCGCGGCGCAGCGCTTCAGCGAAGAGGGCGTGAAAGCGATACCAGCCACCCCTTCCATCCATCGCTTCCAGAAACAGCCCTGCCTGCGTAATGGCTTCCAATTGCCCGGCGCTGTTCTCCACTCCGGTAACGGCGTCGCAGAGCGGGCCGTTAAGCCGGCTGAGCACGCTCGTTTGCAGCAGAAAGTGTTGCAGTTCCTGCGGCTGTGCATTCAGAATCTCGGTTACAAAGTAGTCCAGCAGAGGTCGATAGGGGGACGATGCCCCGGCCTGCTCGCCCAGAGAGGTGAGAGCCTGTTCGATCTCGCGTCCTGCTCTCTGCCCGGCAAGCGAGAGCGACAACAGGCGCAGGCCAGCCGCCCATCCTTGCAGGGACGCGTCAAGCTGACTCAGGGCCGCGTCCGAGAGCGGAGTGGAGAACGCCTGTCGCGCGAAGGCTGCCGTCTCCTCTGGGGTGAAGCGAAGATCAGCGGCATGCAGTTCGGCGATGTCGCCTCTGGCACGCCAGCGCAGCAGGGGAAGCGGCGGCTCGCTGCGCGAGAGCAGCAGGACGTGGAGCGTGGTGGGCAGGTGGTCGAGGAAGAAGGTCAGCGTCTCATGAATGGCCGGCTCCTCGATAACATGATAATCGTCGAGGACGAGCAGTCCATCCTGCTGCTGCTGTGCAAGTTCGTTGAGCAGGAGCGTCAGAGCCGTCTGTGGCGGCTGTGCCACGAAAGGTGGCTGCGTGGCTTCAGAGAGGAGCGCCAGCGTTCCCCGTCCCAGAGCCGGATCGAACGCCTGGCAGGCCGTAATGACAGAGCGCCAGAAGCGGAACAGGTCGTTGTCGCCGCTATCGAGCGAAACCCATGCCAGCGGTCCCACCTGGCGATCATGTAGCCACTGGCTGATGAGGGTTGTCTTGCCGAATCCGGCGGGAGCCACGAGCAGCATCAGTTTGCTCTCCAGGGCGGTGTCCAGGCGGGCCAGCAGGCGCGGGCGTGCCACGAGCGAGGAGAGCAGGCGTGGGGGCCGCAGCTTTGGCAGCAATAATGAGGAAGTTGACGGTTCTGGCATGTTCATCCTTTCAGGCGACCTGTTTCACAACCTGCACACCCGGCGCACCTATAGATCATGTCATCCTTCGCTCTCTGTCATCCCTTCGTTCCTCAGGGCAGAGCTTCTGAGCGGAGCGCAGCGAAGGATCCGCGCGCCGCCATAGGATCCTTCCCCTTCATGCCTCAGGACTGCGGCTCATGCCGCGAGAGGATGACATTCCCGGACTGACTTGATCGATCACTTTCATAACAAGCCGCTCACTGCTGGCTTCCAGAAATTGCTCCACTTTCGCGCGTGTCGCGGCATCCGGCATGTAAACCGCAATCCTGATATCGGGTTCGCTGAGCACCTGCAAGTTGATATGCTCGAACTCCAGGCGTCCCAGCGTCGGATGCTCCATAGTTTTGTGACCATCCAGCGTGCTGCGCACATCGTGATGGGGCCACCAGCGGCGAAATTCCGGGCTGATCTCTTTGAGAGCCTCGATCAGCTCCTCGAAGTATCTATCGCCCGGATAGCGAGCATAGGCCGCGCGAAACTCCGCTAAGGTCGCACGCGCAAGCTGTTCCCAGTGGGGACGCTCGCGCTGCGCCGGATTGGTGAAAAGTCGCCAGACCATGTTGCGCCCGTAAGGAGACGAAGTTGCCGCTATATCGTAGATCGCCTCGGCGGCTTTGTTCCAGGCCAGGTAGTCGTACCGCCGTCCTATGACGCACGCGGGAGCCGGGTCCAGTTCATCGAGCATCTGTCGCAGCGCCGGACTCACGCTCTCCTGCGAGACGTGCGGAGGGGGCGATTGCCCGGCGAGCACGAAGAGGTGCCGGCGTTCGTTGGGCGTGAGCTTGAGCGCCTGCGCAAGACTTTCCAGCACCTGCGCCGAGGGATGAATATCGCGCCCCTGTTCCAGCCAGGCGTACCAGGAGGCGCCCACATTAGCAAGTTGCGCAACCTCCTCGCGGCGCAGCCCTGGCGTGCGGCGGCGCAGACCCGGCGGCAGCCCGACATCGGCGGGAGTAAGCCGCTCCCGGCGCT
>DATGLE010000025.1:0-18967 GCA_035294325.1 Ktedonobacteraceae bacterium
CAGCAGCACGGCAGCACAGACGCCACTGCCTATACGCCAGGGCGCCTTCAGCGCAACTGTGCCCGCGCGCTCGCTGGTTACATACGTTATACGATGAACCTTAACGATTAAGATTGGCAATCCCTTGCTGCCGCGCCGCGCGATTATGAGATTTAACAACCAAAATCGGCAATGCCGGGATGTGGTAGGGGCGCGGCGCCGGCTGGGAGGAGGTGCGGGGCGGTGGGGGCCGAAGCGCAAGCCCGTCCCTCCCAATGGCTCTTTCTCTGCCCGACAATTTGGTAGAAACGGTGTCGAACGGTATCCGGGCATGGACCAGCACGAGGCCCCATAGGCGTTAACTTAAGGCTGCACCTGCGTCATCCTTCGCTGCGCTCAGGATCTGGCGCGAGCGGAGCAAGGCGCGAGTCCGTCTCGTCTGCTGGCAAGAACCGGGCCACACTCGCCCATCGCTGCGCTCGTGCAGGATCCTTCGCTGCCGCTCAGGATGACACAGGCATCGCTTCTTATCTGTCTCAAGGAGAGGTTAGTTGCTGTCTATCTCCTCCACCAGCAAGGCATTTCCTTGCTTATCATAAAAAGCAATCGTCATGTTATTCGTATCCACCGTCCATTTTTCTACGCCGCTGTCCGCCAGTCCTTTTGACATTTCCAGATAGCTTGTTTTTCCCTGGTTATGAAGGTCAAGATGTTCTTGAGCTTTTTTGCCGTCGCTTACATCGCTAATCGGGAGGGTGTCGTGGACGGAAGGCGAGACAGCCTTGTGCCCATCCTTTCCAAAAAATTCCGTGTGCCCGTCAGCGAGGTAGGAATCATATCTTTCAACACCTGACGTCTTGAGCGCTTGCACGTACTGAGGGAAACTCTCCTGGGTGCCGAGGCGATCATGTATCTCGTTGAGTCGATCGAGTGTAAACATAGAAGCATTCTACCACGACTGGAAGGCTGGAAGGTACAGGTCTGGCGCTTTGCACCCGACCCGCCTGAGATAATATAATAGCAGGACGAGGAGGGTGCATGAGCACAGAACTACACATTATCCCTGTTACCGGCATTGGCGATATCTCCCCAGGCGCTGACCTGGGTACTATCATTTATGAGGCGCTGCATCGCCAGGATCTACGATTGCAGCCGCATGATATACTTGTCGTGACGCAGAAGATCGTTTCTAAGGCGGAAGGGCGTATCGTCGATCTCGACGGGATTGAGCCGTCGGCGTTCGCACGTTTTATTGCTGAGCAGAGCAACAAGGACGCGCGCCACGTCGAGGTTGTGCTGCGCGAGAGCAAGCGAATCGTGCGCATGGATCGCGGCGTCATTATCTGCGAGACCAGGCATGGCTTTATCTGCGCTAACGCCGGGGTAGACGAATCCAATGTCGGCGCCATGCACCAGTTGACGCTTTTACCGCTCGATCCCGACCGTTCGGCGCAGGCGCTGCGCAGCCGTTTACAACAGCTTGCCGCCAGGGATAGAAAGGATGCAGCGCCGGATATCGCGCTCATTATTTCGGATACCTGGGGCCGCCCCTGGCGTAACGGCCAGGTCAATATGGCGATAGGCATTGCCGGCATGGAATCGATGATCGACTACCGGGGCCATCACGATCCCTACGGCTACGAAATGCACGCCAGCGTTATCGCCGTAGCCGACGAACTGGCGGCGGTCTCAGAACTGGTGATGGGCAAAACGGAGCGCATCCCTGTGGCTCTCATTCGCGGCTATGCGTACATACCGGGAGAAGGCAGCGCCCGCTCCCTCATCCGTGACAGCGCAACCGACATGTTCCGCTGATAACATTAAACGATACAAGAATGTCATCCTGAGCGCCAGCGAAGGATCCAGCCCGACGAAGGAAGGGCGAGTGCCGGTGGGCCACGGATCCTTCGCTACGCTGGCACCCAGGATGACGTAAGATAAAAAGGTAAGCAGAGAGATTGGCAACACATCCCAGATTACGACCAGTTACCGCCCCTGAGCGTGCCGCTAACCTCGCAGCGTTGCTGCGCGGCAGGCGCAGTGTACGCAAATATCAGATCCGGCCCGTCGCGCGCGAGTTGCTGGAGCAGATGCTGGAAGCGGCTCGCTGGGCGCCATCACCGCACGGCAGGCAGCCCTGGCGCTTCGTTGTGCTCACACGCATGGAGCCTAAGATGCAGCTTGCCGAACGCATGGGCGAAACCTGGCGCCACAATCTCCAGATGGACGGCCAGGACGAGGCCGTGGTCAAGACGCGCCTGGAGAAGTCGCGCCAGCGCATTCTCAATGCACCGGCCATCATCATTCCCTGCCTGTACCTCGCGGACATGGACCGCTATCCCGACGAGAAGCGGCAGGCCGATGAGACGATCATGGCAATCCAGAGCCTGGGCGCCGCGATACAGAACATGCTGCTCATGGCCTACGATCTGGGCCTGGATACCGGCTGGATGTGCGCGCCGCTCTTCTGCCCGGAGATCGTCTGCGAGACGCTCGATCTGGATCGGCAGCTCATCCCGCACGCGCTCATCACAGTAGGCTATGCCGCCGCCGATCCCCAGCGGCGTGAACGTCTTCCGCTGGATCAACTTATTGTTCGCTTTGACTGAGGTTTTGTTGCTATGATTGTAGTTCTTGCCGGTGGAGTGGGCGCCGCGCGTTTCTTACAGGGAGTAGTACAGATCGTCCCTCCGCAGCAGCTCACCGTGATCGTAAATACCGGAGATGACCGCGATTTCTACGGCCTACATGTCTCGCCCGATATCGATATTATCATATATACCCTTGCGGGCGTTGTCGATGAAAGCCACGGCTGGGGCATACGCGGCGATACCTATAACACACAGCAGGAGCTGTCGCGCTATGATAGCAGCGAAGACTGGTTCATGCTGGGAGACCGCGACCTCGCCACGCATATCCACCGCACACATCTGTTGCGCCAGGGAAAGACGCTCAGCGAGGTAACGGAGGGCATGCGCCAGCGCTTCAATCTCGCGCCGCGCATCCTGCCAATGAGCGACCAGCCAGTGGCGACGCATATTCAGACGCCCGCCGGGCTGCTGCATTTTCAGGAGTACATGGTCAAACGCCGCTGTACCGATGAGGTGCAGGATGTGGTCTTTGTGGGAGCCAGCGAAGCCTCGCCAGCACCGGGGGTAATCGACGCGATCAAGCAGGCCGAGGCCATTCTGATCTCGCCCAGCAACCCGATTGTCAGCATTGGCAGCATCCTGGCAATTCCCGGCGTCCACGATGCGCTGCACGAAGCCAGCGGCATGATCGTGGCCGTGAGTCCCATCGTTGGCGGCGCGCCGATCAAGGGGCCTGCCGACAGGCTCATGAGCGGACTCAAGATGGAGGTCTCCGCCGTCGGAGTCGCGCGCTGCTACCGCGACTTTCTGGACGTGATGGTGATCGATGAGCAGGACGCACATCTGGCCGGCGAAATAGAAGACCTGGGTATACCTGCCGCCGTCACCAATACGATCATGCGCGACAGCGCGGCAAAAGCGGAGCTTGCCCGCCACGTTTTGCAGGCCGCCGGACTACAGTTTTCGTAGCCGCGCGCTTGATCGCGCTCGTTCTGCTCTACATAGGCATCCAGGCGCGATCAAGCGCGCGGATACGCATAAAAGGAATATCCTGACCAGATAGAAACCCAATGATTATCAAAGCCTTAATTCCGGTAAAGTCCCTTAGCGCAGCAAAAAGCCGCCTCGCGGCCCATCTGACGCAGCCACAGCGCCGCCTGCTCGTGCTGGATATGCTACACCATGTGATCTTCGCGCTGCGCGAGAGCGGGGCGCTGGCCTCCATCGCCGTCGTCAGTCCCGATCCCTGTGTGCTGGAACAGGCGCGGGCGTGGGGTGCGCTGGCGCTGGTGGAGACGCAGCAGGGGCACAATCCCGCGCTGCACGCCGCCGCCCTCGATGAGAAAATGGCCGGGGCAGACGCGCTGCTGACTATCTCGGCGGACCTTCCCCTGCTACAACCTGACGATATACGCGGCATGGTCGAGCGCTTGCGGCATAGCGCTGTTGTCCTCGCCGCGTCGCGCGAGGGCACGGGCACCAACGTGCTGCTCGTGCGTCCCCCGCTGGCCGTGCCCTACGTATTCGGCCCTGGCAGCCTGCAACGCTACAGCACAGAGGCCAGAGAGCAACGC
This sequence comes from Ktedonobacteraceae bacterium, assembly GCA_035294325.1. Lineage (GTDB taxonomy): Bacteria > Chloroflexota > Ktedonobacteria > Ktedonobacterales > Ktedonobacteraceae > DATGLE01. The sequence goes on from DATGLE010000025.1 coordinate 4,145, forward strand.
CTGGCCGTGAGCATCTATAACAGCCCGGGCACGGCACTTGACATCGACACTATCGACGACCTGGAAGCCCTCTGGCGCTCCAGCGAAGCCATCAGAGGCGCCCTGGCATCATAGAGGGTTTCTGATGCTCAACGCCCTCCCTGGCATCATAGAGGGTTTCTGATGCTCAACGCCCTCCTGGACAGCCATTCACGAGACTTCATCGCGCCGCAGGCGCGAGCATGCGAGCGCGCCGGAAATCAGAACCACATATAAATAAAAGGAGAGCATTTTTCATGAAGAACACACTATCACCAAAGGCCAGAGCCTTCCTGCAAGAGCGGCGCTTCGCCGTTCTGGGCACTATCAACCGCGATGGCACACCACAACTTTCAACAATGTGGTATCTCCTGGAGGGTGATACCATCATGATGAATACCAAAGTCGGGCGCGTCAAAGAGCGCAACATGCGCCGTGATCCCCGCATCTCGCTGTGCTTCGAGGAAGGCTATAACTATGTCACGGTAAGCGGCAAGGTCGAGTTTATCGACGACCAGCAGACGGCCCAGGCCGATATTTACCGCCTGGCAGTACGCTACGATGGGGAGGAGAGCGCGCAGCGACAGATGCAGGAGTCGTTCGGCAAGGAGCAGCGCGTCACGCTGCATCTGAAGTTCGATCACGTTATCGAGCACTTTGAAGAGTAGCCTGTTTGATCTCTTTATATCGGCGTTGCCGATAAGATCAGCGAGAGGCCCGCTGTCCCGGTGCGCACGCCGGTTGTGCAGTACGCGAAGCCCGGGGGAAGGCCCGCCGTTCCGAAGTGCAATTGCTGATTGATGCGGTCTTCAAACTGGGCCACAAAACCTGTCACCGGCATTCCTCCCAGGTCGGCATGCAGCACATGCACCCGAAACTGGCAATTCTGCGCCAGCGGCTGCAAGCGCAGCGTAAAATTTTTGGTGATCGGGATGCCTAAAACGGTGAGTCGATCATCGCCGGTCACAGTCAGTTGATTGTTCTGCTGGGCTGTGACCTGCACATTCTCGATGGTGCCCGGCAGGCCCAGGGTGCCGATATCCTTTTCGATGAGCTGGCCCGCATAGGCCGTGCTCAATTGCACGAGAATCGCACCATTAGAGGGCACCGCCGGCGTAGAGAGGGGCGGCCTGTCGCCTCCGGTTGATGTTATATAGAGGAGCGTTCCTACTACTCCTATCCCCAATCCCAGCACCAGTGCCAGAAGAGTCATGCACCCTGCTCCACGCCTCGCCGGGCGCGCTAACAACATCGTTCGCTGGTCAGAAAAGCCCTGCTCAGGGACACTCATAGCCCCTCCTCATTATCGTTTCGTCTATATTACACTCCTTCCCAACTACCGCGCAAGCGGAATGATCCCCAATCATCCTCTCCTCCCAAAAATGAAGCTCCGATTCTCAGTCTCTGTTTGCTCCCGCTGCCCATGCGTGCGGCGGAGCCGCACGCGAGGATAGATAGTGATGGGTAGCTCCGCCGCAGGCGCGAGAAGGACAGTCCATTCTCCAGCACTCATTTGTGCAGGTTGCACAAATGAGTGGCGCTAACTTTTGGACAAAGTGACTGTAGCATCCCATCCGTTAGCGTCTTATCATAAAGGAAAGCGTGAGACGCCCGTTATAATGTTGAGGCTAATACACGTAAATTATGCAAAATCGCTAACTGACCATTGGGCAATGCAAGCCGACCAAACCGGCAATGATGCAGGGAGAGACAGAAGAGGAGAATACAGCAGATGACCCCGGATGAAGTCTTAAGATTTGCCAGAGAAAATGGCGCAAAGATGGTAGACCTCAAATTTGTTGATCTGCCCGGCACCTGGCAACACTTCAGCATTCCTTTGCATGAGTTGAAAGAGGAGACCTTCATCGAAGGCGTACCGTTCGACGGGTCCAGCATTCGCGGCTTCCAGGCCATCAACGAAAGCGATATGCTGGTGATCCCCGACGCCGGCACCGCCTTTATGGATCCCTTCACTGCCACACCCACTCTGAGCCTGACCTGTAACATTGCTCACCCCGGCCCGGCTGGCTATAAGAAGCCCTATACGCGCGATCCACGTTATGTTGCCCAGAAAGCGGAGGATTACCTGCACACCAGCGGGATTGCCGACACAAGTTATTTCGGCCCGGAGGCCGAATTTTACATTTTCGACGAGGTGCGCTACTGCTCCACAGATAACAAGCAGTACGCAGAAGTTGACTCGGAAGAGGCACACTGGAACGGCGAGCGAGAACGCGGCAAAGGACATCTGATGACTGTCAAGGGCGGCTACTTCCCGGTTGCCCCTAATGATACATTGCAGGACCTGCGCGCGGAGATGGTATTGCAGCTCGAAGCGCTCGGCGTTCCCGTCGAGGCTTTCCACCACGAAGTGGGCGCCCCGGGCCAGGCGGAAATCGACATTCGCTTCAATACGCTGGTCAAGACCGCCGATAACATGCTGCTGTACAAGTACATTACCAAGAACACGGCGCGCAAATATGGCAAGACGGTCACGTTTATGCCCAAGCCCGTCTTCGGCGACAATGGCTCGGGTATGCATACGCATCAGAGTCTCTGGAAGGACGAGCAGCCTTTGTTCTATGACAGCGAGGGCTATGCCGGCATCTCTCAACTCGCGCGCTACTATATCGGCGGCCTCCTGATGCACGCGCCGGCGATTCTGGCGATTGCCGCTCCAACCACTAACAGCTACAAGCGCCTGGTGCCCGGCTTCGAGGCGCCCGTCAACCTGGTATTCTCGAAGGGCAATCGCAGCGCCGCCGTCCGTATTCCTTTGACCGATAATCCTAAGGCCAAGCGTATCGAGTTTCGCCCGCCCGATCCAACGGCCAATCCATACCTCCTCTTCTCTGCATTGCTGATGGCCGGCCTTGATGGCATTCGCCGCGAGATCGAGCCGAGCGAGTATGGCTATGGACCGGTAGACCGTGACCTCTACCACATGTCCGCCGAAGAACTGCGCGAGATCTGCTCCGTGCCGGCCTCGCTGGACGAATCACTCAAGGCGCTCGAAACCGATCATGCCTTCCTGCTGGAAGGAGACGTTTTCACCACCGACCTGCTTGAGAAGTATGTCGAGTTGAAGCGCGAGCAGTCCGAACAGGTGCGCCTGCGCCCCAATCCGATTGAGTTCGCTTTCTACTACGATGCCTAGATAAACTGATTATCTGGAAGATGAGGCGAAGCGCCATCTTCCAGGGGAAAAAAAACAGGCGAAGGCACACGCGCGACGCGCGTGTGCCTTCGCCTGTTTTTTTTCCCCTGGCGCGTGCGTTGCTCACCACGAAAGAATATCATTACCGGACGGGACAACGGCGGCAAGAATGTGCTATAGTATAGTATATACACCTGATGAAATGGACCATATTGCACTAAAAAGAGAGGCTGCACGCATGGAACCCCTGGTTGATAGCTATGGACGACGCATTAAAAGTATGCGTATTTCCATCACCGATAAATGTAACTTCCGCTGCACCTACTGTATGCCCGCCGAAGGTCTTCCCTGGCTCAAGAAAGCCGAGATTCTGAGCTATGAGGAGATCGTGCGTATCGCCCGCGTCGCCGTCAACATTGGCATTGAGCAGATCAGGCTCACCGGCGGCGAGCCTCTGGTACGCCGCGACGTGCCGGATCTGGTCCGGCAACTGCGCGCGATTGAGGGGCTGCGCAGCCTGAGCCTGACAACCAACGGCGTTCTGTTGAAGCAGCAGGCCGGAGCGCTCGCCGAGGCGGGGCTAACACGCATTAACGTCAGCCTCGATTCGTTGAATCGCGAGAAGTTCGCGCAATTGACGCGGCGCGACCAGATTGACCGCGTTCTGGAGGGCCTGGCAGAACTGGAGAAATACCCATCCATCCATCCGATCAAGATCAATGCCGTCGCCATGCGCGGCTACACCGAGGAAGAAGTGCTGGATTTCGCTCGCCTGGCGCGGCGCAAAGCCTACGTCGTGCGCTGGATCGAGTTCATGCCGCTCGATGCGGACCAGATCTGGCGCAAGGAGGATATCCTGACCGGCGCAGAGATCAAGGCGATTATCGAAGCCGAGTATGGGCCGCTGGTGCCGATCACGAGTGGCGATCCTTCCGAGACGGCGCGCCGTTATACCTTCAGCGACGGCATAGGCGAGGTTGGCTTCATCAATCCTGTGAGCGAACCCTTCTGCGCCAGTTGTGACCGTATCCGCCTCACCGCCGATGGACAATTGCGCACCTGCCTCTTCGCCACCGAAGAAACGGACCTTCGCTCAGTCGTGCGCTCGACGGACGATGACGAGATCCTTGCACGGACCATCCGCCAGGCTGTATGGCATAAGGAACTCAAACACTACATCGGTGACAAACGCTTCAAACGGGCCAACCGCAGCATGTCGATGATCGGCGGCTAATCCCCAAACTCTCGCCCACTACTCGCGCGGCTGCGTCGCGCAATAAATGGAGAGTGTGGAGTGGAAAAAGGCGCTTCGCGCCTTTTTCCACTCCACACTCTCCAGAAGGCGAGCGCCGCCGCCGCAAGCAAGTGATGGGATAGAGAAGCCGCACGGGGGGAGATAGCGCAGTGTGGGAAATGCATTGCGCGCAGTGATACTTAAAGGGCAAGCACCGCAGGCGCGAGCAGGTCGGCGTATCGGAAATCAGAAACTCTCTTACAACTAAAGTGCAAACGGTAGCCACAGGTTCAGTTACTAAAAAACAGACCGTTCGTTGTTATAGTTAAATAGATAATATATATGCAGTCCAAGCTATACTCGCATCATGTATGCGGCAAGGACTGGATACAACTCAGGTCACAAGTTGAAGCAATAGGACCAGAAAGAGGACTCTGTGGTAAACGAAGAAGCGGAATTGCTCACAGTTCGTGAAGTGGCAAAACAACTACGTGTAGATGACACTACTGTTAGAAGATGGATCAAAAACGGCGTCCTGGATGCGATCACGCTGCCCCATCATGGGCTACGCCAGGCTTACCGGATCCGTCGCTCTACGTTAGAGGCTTTGCTGGCCCCACCAGGTCAACCTGTCAAATCGTAATCAGACCTGGCATACCAATCACAAGCCGGAGCACAGGGTATTTGTCGAGCACAGCTACCCTGCGCTCCGGCTTGTGATTACTCTATCAGAGAATCGGCATTTGACGCCCCCCGATTGCATATGGTATGGTTAGGCGTAATGGCTGTGTGTTCTTTATCTTCATAACCTGCTGTACTTCACATTGTAGCGCTTTTCTTCTTTCATACGCTGCAATAGCGGTTTCGCGCCTCCACTACGTGCAGCGTAACGCTCCGGCGTAATAGTATTTAGTTTACTCTCGGCGCGTACTTCAATGAAGAAGGAGGCATTGCACATGCTTCACAATAGCCGCCTCATCAACAAAGCCTGGCTTCCCCCTCTCGTCGCGCTGATCCTCTTGCTCGCCGCCTGTGGTGGTGGCAGCAGCGCGCCCACAACAACACAACCGGGCGCGGCCAAAGCTCCGGCTAGCCAGCAGACGTTGATCTGGCCCATTCCAGGGGTGACGGACATCGCCACACTTGATCCGGCGCTTGCCGAAGATGTGTACTCCGGTCAGGCCATCAGCATGCTCTTCAATGGTCTCGTCACGTATAATGACAAAACGCAACTCGTCCCCGACCTGGCGCAGTCGTACTCATTGAGTCCCGATGGGCTGACCTGGACCTTCCACCTGCGGCCAAACCTCAAGTTCAGCGATGGCACCCCCCTGACCTCGGCTGATGCGGCCTACAGCATTGACCGCTCGTTGCAGCCAGCCACCAAGTCCGGTTTTGCCCTCACGGAACTGGGGGCCATCAAGGATTCTGATAAGCTGAATGCAGGCAAGATCAAGACTCTCATCGGCGATAGCCTGCTGACCCCCGATCCGCAGACGTTCGTCATCGTGACCAGCAAGCGCGCTGCCTATTTACTGGATTCGCTCAATGCCTCCCCGGCCAACATACTTGAAAAGAGCCTGGTCTCGAAGTATGGGCTGGATTTTACCAAACACCTGATCGGTGGCGGTGGTGGTGCCGGCCCCTGGATCCTGCACCAGTACATTCACAGTCGCTATCTCGAGTTCGTGCCCAATCCTAACTACTACGGGCCGAAACCGCAGTTAAAGAAGGTGGTAATGCCTATCTACGCCAAGCAGGACACCACCTACAAAGATTACCAGGTGAACCGCGTGGATTTCTCTTTCGTGCCAACCGCCGAACTCGCGGGAGCGAAGGCGCTGCCAAAGGGGCAGTTCCGCGAGGACCCGGCACTGAACGAGGAGTTCTTCACTATGAACTACCTGGTCAAGCCCTTCGATAATATCAAGGTGCGCCAGGCATTCGCGCTCGCTCTCAATAAGGATCGCATCGCCCAGTTTATCTACAAAGGCTCGGTCATCCCCACCAACCATATCATTCCGCAGGGGGCAGCGGGTTACAATCCTGATCTGACCGGCCCCGCCGGCGTGAAGAGTACGGCAGGCGATCCGGCGCTGGCAAAGAAACTGCTCCAGGAAGGTTTGCAGGAAGAGGGGCTGACCATTGCCTCGCTGCCGCCAATCAGCTTCGAGGTCTCATCCGGCGGCCAGCAAGACCTGCGCAACACATGGGCAGCGGCGCAGCAGATGTGGCAGAGCGCACTGGGCATTCCCGTCAAGATCAACGACACCGATTTCAATAAGCTGGTCAAAGACATCACCGGCTCGGTTGGCAACGGCAACGTGATGGCCCTGGGCGTTGGCTGGAACGGCTCTCCCGATCCCTACGACTGGATGACGATGCAGTTTGCCGCCGGTTCAGGTGTCAATCTCTCGAACTACGGCCAGAACCACGCGAGCGATGCTGCGCAGCAGCAGCAGACGCAGCAATTGCTCTCCCAGGCCGATTCTAATGTTTCGAATCGCGCGCAGCGTTTGCAGCAGTATGCGCAGGCCGAGCAGCAAATCGTCAACGATGTGGGCTGGATCACCATCTACCAGGTAAAGACGATCTACGTGGTCAAGCCGTGTGTGCAAGGCTGGCCCCATAACGCTTTCGGCCAGTTCTCTATGACACAGGCCGATTGGGGCAACATTTACATCTCGACGCAGACGCCGTGTTCGATCACTAACGCCTATCCATAATGGATAAAAATCGGGTGAGCAGTAACGGAAGCGGGAGGGCGGCCGCCCTCCCGCTTCCGTTACTGCTCACCCGATTTTATGAAGATCGTTTTACAAAGGCGTGGTCATGATTGTGTCGTAAAACATCAGCTCGAACTCGTGGCTCAGGCGTACCGCGCGGGTGATGCGGCTCCGTTCATCGGGCGTATCGTAGCGCTCCAGCAGCGCCACATCGACCGGGCTGACATGTGTCTTGAGGTCATCGTGCGCCGTGAAAAATGCAACCTGCTCTTTGCTCAAACCGTAGTGCTGCATCAGGGCCGGTCCAACGCGAGCGCAGATCTGGATGAAAATATCCTCGCTCGCGCTCACCGCCGCCAGCCTCTCGCCTGGCGAGCCATAAGCAAGCATCCAGTAAAAGAAGGTAGTCAGCGCCATGCAGCCTGCTAGCGGCTCCACGGCATCAAAATCGGCCCGGGACAGCCCCACAGCCTCACCAAAGCGCAGCAGCAGGCGGTATCCCCCCACTTTGGGCGTCAGTTTAGCAATCAGCAACTCCTGCACGTCGAGATCAGATGCCCCGGCGATTGCCAGGGCATCGAGCCGGTACGCCTGGCGCACCAGCCACCAGTCTTGCAGCGCGAAGAGGCGCAACCGCTCTACCGGCAGCGTGCCATCCTCGATCCGCTGCCAGAGGGCATGGTACAAGAGGCGCTGGCGCAGCGGCCCCATATCTTCGGTCAGGATGTTATCGGCGAAACTCATATCTTGCGCGCTCCTTTCGCTCAAGCGGGCCGGCTTGCTCGCTACGCGTGCAGCGCCCTTACGCCGGACGGCTGATGATCGGCCTCAATGCCGGATAGAGCATCCTGTATCGCTCGTAGGCATGAGCATAGGCCGCCGCCGGTCTGGCGTCCGGCTCGGTACGCTCTACCACGCGTACCGTCTGCCTGCATGCCTCCTGCACCGAAGCATAGACGCCACTGGCGACACCCGCCAGCAGCGCCGCCCCAAAGGCCGGCCCCTCGGTGGCATTGGTCAGCACCAGTTCGACGCCAAGCACATCGGCAATGATCTGGCGCCAGAGGGGACTTTTCGCCCCGCCGCCGGTGGCGCGCATCTGGTCGAGCTGTAGCCCCTGCTCGCGGATAATCGCGAAGCAATCTTTGAGGCTGAAGGCGACGCCCTCCATCACAGAGCGCACAAGATAGCGCCGGTCATGGCTGGCGGTCAGGCCGATCCAGCCGCCGCGCGCGTAAGCATCGAGGTGCGGGGTGCGCTCTCCTTGCAGGTAGGGCAGGAAGATCAGGCCATCGCAGCCCGGCGGGACGCTCTCCGCCTCCTTCGCGAGATAGTCATAGGCATCGATGCCCGTCCAGCGTTCCAGCGCGCGCTCCGGCAGGCCGATGTTGTCGCGCACCCAGCGCAGCGAGAGTCCGGCGCCCTGCGTCACGCCCATGAGATACCAGGCGTTGGGAACGGCGTGATTGAAGGTGTGCACGCGCGGCACTGGCCCCGACGTATCGACGCGGGGCGTATCCGCGTAGGCGAGCACGATGCCGCTGGTGCCAACAGAGACGAGGGCCAGGCCGGGCGAGACGATGCCGTTGCCTACAGCACCGCAGGCATTATCGGCTCCTCCTCCCGCGACTGGCGTGCCGGCTGCCAGGCCCGTCATCTCCGCAACTTCCGGTGTAATCGAGCCGCTCGCGGCGTCGGCAGGAACCACGGGCGGCAGCAGCGCGGGATCGATGTCGAGGGCCTGTAAGACCTCCTGTGACCATCTGCCATGCCGTACATCGAACAGACAGGTCCCGGCGGCGTCCGAGATCTCCATTGCCGCGACGCCGGTGAGCAGAAAGCGAATGTAATCTTTGGGCAGGAGCATGAGCCGCGCCTGCGCGTATATTTGCGGCTCGTTATCGCGTATCCACAGCAACTTTGGCGCGGAGAAGCCGGTCAGCGCAGGATTACTGACATACTCGATAAGCTTGCTCGCGCCGACCTTCTCGGTGATCCAGCGGCATTGTGCGTCGCTGCGCTGGTCGGCCCAGATGATACAGGGACGCAGAACGCGATTCTCGCTATCCAGCAGCACAACACCGTGCATCTGGCCGGAGAGGCCCACCCCGCGCACATCAGAAGCGTGCACGCCGAGGCCAGCCGCCGTCATCAGGCACGCGCGAATGGCCGCCGTGGTCGCCTGCCACCAGTCGGCGGGATTCTGCTCCGCCCAGCCGGGCTGAGGATGAAAGAGAGGATAATCGACGAAGGCATCAGCCAGGACACGCCCATCGTCAGCCGCGAAGAGAGCAGCCTTGACGCCCGTCGTGCCGAGATCGATGCCGAGCAGTGTCTGCATCATATCCGCTCCTTAATGCCGGTGACGCGCTATGATCCGGTCAGTATAGGCTTTGTCCAGTCCCAGCACTTCATAGACGATGCGATAGCCCTCGACAGCATCCGCGCGCGCCAGAGCTTCTTTCAGCGCCGCGCGATCAATCTTGTGCGCCAGATCCCAGATGAAATCCCACTGGATGACGGAGCGCCGCACCGCCGCTACCTGGTCCTCGGTATAAGGATACAGGTCAAAGCCGACGCGCTCGCCATTGGAGCCATAACCCACATCCTGCAAGATCATCGCCAGTTCGAGCGTCTGCATGAAGAAAGAGGCGCCAGCCATGTTATCATCATCGAATGTACCCCAGCCGGAGTTGCCATGCTGATGACCAAGTTTCCCCTCGGAATGGAGCAGCGCGGCGTATTCGGCCAGGTTCTCGCCGTTCATAATGAGGTGCTGCCAGTCCATGTTGACCTTCAAGCGCGAGGTGTCCACGCCCAGGCGGCGCACGCGGTCAATAACGTAGAGGCAGGCGGCGATGTTGCGCATCAGAATGTTCATCGCCGGCTCGCTGTTCTTGTGCTCCAGGAAGACGGTCACGCCCTTAGAGGCCGCGTGCGCCACGACTTCGCCCACCCCTTCGATGAACTGGTTCCAGGTGTAAATATAGTCGCGCTGGAAGTTATAGTTGTAGCCCTCGGCGCCGGGCCAGATGATGAAATGCGCGCCCAACGCGGCGGCAAGGTCTACGCCGCGCTTGAGCGTGTCGATGCCCTGGCGGCGCAGCGCTTTGTCAGGATTGATGAAGGCCCCCAGTTTATAGGTCGGATCGGGATGCAGGCCGGCGGCAATACAATAAATATCCATCGGCCCCAGCGCGGCCTTGATACCATCTACGATATTCTCATTGATCTCGCCCGGATAATGATACTCCAGGCCATCAACCAGGTCGGCCAGCCCATCGACGACGCGGCGGGTCTTCGTTACCATGTCTTCGTTCGCGACTTCGGGGTGATAGCCAGGCGGTACAAAGCGCGTAACGTTGGGGCCAAAGGCCCAGATGCCCAGGCTGTTCTTAATGCGAGTGTTATCCACGGTTCCTCCTTCAGCGATTCTTCGCTTATTCAGCTAGCGATAACGTTACCGGATCCTTTATCACCAGACCATTTAGCATTGTACGTCAAAATTCCTGCCTATGGGAAGTAGATTAGCACTATTCCTTTTGCGCTTCTGGCTTGCTCGCATCTGCGGCGCTCGCCAGATATAGATTGTTTTGTGGGGAAAGGCGCGAAGCGCCTTTCCCCACAAAACAATCTATGTCTATTGTGCGACGGCGCGGCGCGCGTGCCGGTGTGATAGATATCCTTTGTGCGGTGGCGCGGCGCGCGTGCCGGTGTGATAGATATCCTTTGTGCGGTGGCGCGGCGCGCGTACCAGTCGATATCCTTTGCGCGGTGGCGCGGCACGAATAGCCGGAGTGAACAGGAGCGCCAGGCAGCAGATCAAGCTAAAGTGGCAGGCTATTTAAAAGTGGCTCTGACTGACTGTTGTTGCCCTATGCATCGCCATTGTAAAATACTATTCAGATAGCAGGAACCCCACATCTCATCATGCGATCCGAACGTTCTGGCACGGATGTCAGAGCAGAAATGGCTGCTTGCTTTCATAGCGGAAAGGACAGGAGATGAGCGATACCACCGTTCCTATCAAAGAGTTCCGGCTCGAACTCAGCGACCTCACCTTCACGGGCCACGACCTTGTACGCCCCGAATCGGTCCTCGCGCAGCCCGACGGCACGCTGTGGATCTCCGATGGCCGGGGCGGCGTCACACGTATTGATCCGAACGGAGAGCAGCAATTTCTGGGCGGCCTGGGCGGGGAACCAAACGGCCTGGCAATGGCCGATGATGGCTCACTGCTCGTAGCCAACATGGCCGGTTCGCTCCAGAGAGTTCATCCAGACGGGCATACCGAAGAAGTGCTTACCGGGATCGACGGCGAAAAATTCAGTTGCGTGAACTTCGTTTTCATCGATAGCAGGCAGCGGCTCTGGCTCTCGATTTCGACACGCGATCCCGTCTGGTGGAACGCGGTAGCCAGTCCCCGGCCCGATGGATACGTTGTGCTGCTCGATGATAAGGGAGCGCGCATTGTAGCCGACGGCATTTATTTCACGAATGAGGCACGCCTTGACGCAAAGGAAGAGTATCTCTATGTCGCGGAGACGATGCAGAGCCGCATCCTGCGTTATCGCGTTCAACCCGATGGCAGCCTGAGCGACAGAGAAGTTTTCGGACCGGATGGACTCGGCCCGGGTGCCTACGTTGATGGCTTTACCTTCGATGCCGGGGGCAATATCTGGGTGACGACGGTTGCGCGCAATGGTGTCGGGATTATCACCCCGGACGGCGACTATCATGTCGTCTTCGAGGATGCCAACGAAGCGCACCTGAGAATCCTTGCCGAGAAGCTGGCTCAGGGCACCGGTCAGCCCGCCGACCTGGCGGCTGCGGCGGGCAAGACGCTGCAACTGGTTACGAGCGTGACCTTTGCCGGCCCGGATCTGCGCACCGTCTATATCGGTTCGCTCGGCATGAATACGCTGCCAACCTTCCGCTCACCGGTCCCCGGCCTGCCCATGCACCATTGGAAATAAAAACATATGAGCATTCGCGCGGCTCCGCCACGCAAGGAATATATTATGTTGTTGTACAAAAATGCGCTTCGCGCATTTTTGTACAACAACATAATATATGAGTCGAGCACCGCAGGCGCTTATATACGCGGCAGCGGGCGATACGGGCCGTCGATATGCTCGAAGCGCGGGCGATAGCGCAGCGAGTGATAATCTTCGGGGTTAACGCGCCGTGGCGGGAAGGTCTTATCGGGGATATCCGTTGCGATGAAGGTCCCATCGCGGTAGGCGGCCATCACTCCGTGTGTCCCCTTCTCGATCATGCTGACTACCAGATTAGCGTAGAAGATCGCCATGTGCTTATCATAGACCTCCGGCTCGCCGCTGCGCAGGAAGTAGGTCAGATCGATAGGCAGAAAACGTATGCCGGGCAGGCGCGCGGAAAGCTGGTCGGCCAGGTATTCGGCTACGTTGACCTTCTTGCGGTGTCCATAGGCATCGGCGGGACCTTCCTCCGGCACGGGCATGCCCAGATTCGCCCCCTCGGAGAGCACAACGGTTGAATAGTTCTCCGGGTTCTTGCGATCCTGGGCGATCAGGTCGGCAAGGCGATCTATATTGACGGCTACCTCCGGGATCAGCAGGCGATCCGTCCAGGTGACAATCGCCGTTTCCAGCGCTGTGAAGCCGGCATCGCGGCCAAACATACGGAACAGGACGGTTTCACTATGCGATCCGGCGGTGGAGCGAATGCGCGATATGAACTCCGCCGCGCGGTTGATTGCCGTCTGGAAGCCGATGCAGTACTCGGTGCCGGGTACGTCGTTGTCCATCGTTTTAGGAATTCCCCAGACCGGTACGCCTCTCGCCGCCAGCGCCGCGCCGTAGCTTAACGTGTCGTCTCCGCCGATGACGACAAGGCCGTCCAGCCCCAGATAACTGATATTGGCGAGCACTTCATCGGTGAGGTCAACCCTGTCGTCGGGCGCACGACCAGCCCCATGAACTGCCAGGTGCGGCGGGAGTTCGCTGACTTTGACGTTGGCAGGATTGGTGCGTGAAGATTGCAGGACGGTGCCGCCCTGCCGGTCAATGGTGCGCGTATTGAGGCGATTCAGGGGCATCCAGATGCCCTCCTGCCAGGTAGCAGGTTCCTCCTGGCGGAAGATGAGGGAATCGCGGTCACGGCTCCTGTCGATAAAGGTGATGCCCGCCCATCCTGAGCGCAGGCCGATAATATGGATGCCTATCGGCTCCGCTCGATAGGCCAGAGCTTTGATCGCGGCGTTGAGTCCCGGAACGTCGCCGCCTCCGGTCAGTACGCCGACGGTACGAATTGGATTTGATGTATGTCCAGGCATAAAATAATACCTCTTTCATTTTTATGCACGCCGCCTGCGGCGGCGCATGAGAAGAGTGCAAGCGGGGCACATCCCCGCGCCCCTGGCAACCGGGCTGCCGCCCCCTGCATCCCTGCTCCAGCGCGAATAGAGAGCAAACGGGGCACATCCCCGCGCCCCTGGCAACAGGGTCGTCGTTCCCCTGCTTTTACGCTTGTTCGGTTTTGAAGGCTTCGACCTGATCGTGCGGGAAATCCGTCATGCGATCAGGGCGCAGGCCATCCAGCCCGGGGGCAGGACGACCAGCGATAAGGTCCGCGACGCAGCGACCAACGGCGGGCGAGAGCGCGAAGCCATGGCCGGAGAAGCCCAGCGCGAGCGTCAACCCATCCAGGCCGGCAACGGCTCCGATGAATGGGATCCCGTCGAAGCTCTCGGCCTCCAGGCCACACCAGGAGCGAGCTACATGCTGGCGGCTCACTACCGGCAACAGCTCGCATGCGGTGGCCCAGTTTCCCCGGATGCTATCGGGGCGCAGCGTGTAAGAGCGCCGGTCAGGGGTAGGATCGCCCGGCCATCCGCCGCCGAGCAGGAATTCGCCGCCAGCGAGCTGCTTGAGCGAGAGCGAACGGCCAACGGCGCTGAGTACGGGCCGCAGTGTATCGGGGGGAGCCGCATCCGAGAGAATCATCTGGAGCGCGCGGGTGCGGATCGGCAAACGCAGACCGACGGAGGCTGCCAGTTCATCGCTCCAGGCGCCAGCGGCAAGCACGACATGTCCGGTCCGCACCTCGCCGCGCGCGGTTCGCGCGCCTACGATGCGTGCGCCCTGCCTGAGCAGAGCCAGCGCACGCGTCTCATTCCAGTAGACGGCGCCGTGTCGCTGAGCCGCAGCGGCAAAGGCGCGCGTGGTGAGTGCAGGATCGGCCTGCCCATCACGCGGGCTATAGCTTCCAGCCACGACGCGATCATTCAGGCCCGGCACCAGCGCGCGGGCTTCCTGGCGATCAACCAGGCGCACATCGCTAAAGCCATGCTCATGCTGCTGCTCTACAAAAGCCGCGAGTTGTTCCGCTTCTTCATCGCTTTCCGCAAGTAAGAGGTTGCCGCCCTGTCGATACTGGAGATCGGCCTCCAGTTCCTCTTCCAGTGTTTGCCAGCGCTCAATAGCCTCAATCGCCAGCCGCGCCTCCGCCGCGTGTCGTCCCTGCCTGCGTACTCCCCCGGCGCTGGCCCAGGATGCTGCCGGCGTGACGGCGGGCGCGGCCTGCTCCACGACGAGCACGCGCTGCCCCTGCCGCGCTATATGATAGGCGATGGCGCTGCCCATCACGCCCGCGCCGATTATCAGCACATCGCTATGTAGTTCGTTCATCGTCTCCCGTTCCCTGGT
>DATGLE010000026.1:0-15376 GCA_035294325.1 Ktedonobacteraceae bacterium
CCTCAGCAGCGTCCGAAATCTGACCAGATGCCGCCGCAAGTCCTCTCCCTGGTACAGCCGCTCCATCTCGGCTATGACCTGCAACAGCATCGCGGCGCTCACCCCCTTCATCGCCGGCATGAGCGTATACATGCATGCCACTCGCCGGCGCAGGTAGCGCTCCGCCTCCAGTTCCCATACCCGCAGCACACCGTGCTGGAACTCCAGTTGCGTCCCAAAGCCGGCCTGTTCCTGAAAGACCGGCTCCGGGATCGTCGTCTCAAACGGGTAGAGCACCAGCGAGATCACCGGTTTGCGATAGCGGCCATATCAAGCAACGTGATAGACCAGCATGCGATAGGCCATCACGCTCTCCGGTTGGGTTTGCAGTTCCAGATCCAGCACGCGCGGCCTGCCCTTTGTATCTGACATTATACCCCAGATCCGCGCGCAGCGTGGTCTGGTTCAGTTCGGTGTTTTCCTCCTCCTCCACTTCGCAACCCGGCAGCAGTTCCGGTAGTAGCTGCCTGGCATGGTCGCCCATCAGGGATTTCAAGGCGCGGTCATAGGGGTGATACTCTTCGCGGGGTTCATTTATCATCCTGACACCCCTCCCTTCCACATTTAGTATTCTGAATATATCATAGATATCTATCAGGAACAAGCGCCGGGGCCAGAATATGCTATCGGGCACGCCGGGAGCAATTCCTCACCCGGTATGCCGCCACTCGCGATCAAGAAGAGAGTAGAGCAGAGTATCGTACCAGCGGTCTCCGATCTTCTCGTTCTCGCGCAGGCGCCCCTCGCGCCGCATGCCGAGCCGCTCCCAGGTGTGGGCCGCGTCGCTATTATCGGCCAGGCAGGCAGCCCAGATACGATGCAGGGCCAGCCTGTCAAAGCCGAACGCCAGCAGCGCATGAAGCGCCTCTATCACATAGCCGCGTTCACGGTAGTGGTGATCAAGGTCGTAGCCGATATCCGCAATTCCCGCCGTGAGCATATCCAGGCGCAGGCCGCAATGGCCGATAAGCTTTGCTTCGGAACGTAGCACGAGAGCGAACTGATATTTTTTGCGCGGCTTCTCCTTGCTCCACCCCATAAACATTCTCACGTAGGCGCGCGCCTCCTGCTCCGTTCTCTGAGTTCCATGATAGTAACGGAGATATTCGGGTGCGGATTGATATTGCAGGATAGCTTTCCAGTCGCTCTCCTCAAATTCGCGCAGCAGCAGTTGCCTGGTGGTGAGCATCACATAGAGCGATTCCTTAAAACGCTATATAGCCGGCAATGACCCTGGCACAGCCTTAACCTCCCATTACCCAAATATACTACCACTCGCGACAATGCTCGCCTTTGAGCGTCAGGAGTCTTTCAGGTTACTCTATGCCAATATCCCACGCCTGTTGCAGATCAGCCCGCGAGTAGCACTGAAAGGCCATCAGGGTATGCGTTTTGATAATCGTTGGCAGTCGCTGCATATGCGTGGTGACGACCTCGGCGAGATCCTCATAGTTCTGGAAACGCAGGAGGGCCACAAGGTCATATTCGCCCGTGACAGAATATACCTCCGCCACTCCGTCGATCTCCAGCAGGCGCTGGGCGGTCTGGTTGATCTCTCCACGCTGCACATTAATCAAGACTATCGCAGTTACCACACCAACTCTTCCTTTCTAATTTGAGCGTGTCTGATTCTCAGCCCTCTCGTTCTCTCCTGCCAGGCACTCGCGCATCCGAGCGCCGCAGGCACGAGCAAGCGCCGGTGCCGGATATCAGACACACTCTTGAATTACTTTCTTGAAGAAAGGGAACTAAAATGGCGGAGGCGGAACGCTCGGCAGTTCCATGCTCAGGCCGATGACCTTCATTTTCTTGGTCAGCGACTCTATCGCGTAGCGCGGCGTTATCCACGGATCCAGGCCCTCCTGCAACATGCCCTGCGTCTCCTGTTCCCCCGGAGAGATAGCATCTATCGCGGTTTGCACATACTTATTAACGGAATCATAGACCACATCGGCGAGCGCACGATTGGCCTGGATCATATCGCGCAAGAACTTTACGCCGAAGATCACATGGCGCGATTCGTCGCGGGCCACAGCAGTAAAGCCGCCACGGAACGCCGGGAAGATATCCTGCTCACGATAGATCTCCAGCATGTTGCGCTGGCCGGCCAGGGCCATTGTGCCCTCAACAATGATATGATACAGCGTCACGCCCTCAACGAGATGCTTCATTTCCCGGGGATGCTGGCGAATGCGCTCGCCAACGTCGTTGAGCGAATCGATGAGGATGTAGCGCAGCCCATCGTTCATGTTATTCTGCGCAACGCCGAGCGTGTCCTCCAAACGTCCCATGTCGATGCCCAGCGCCTCATTGAAGAAGCGCGCGAAGAAGACAGTATGACGCGCCTCGTCGACAAGCTGGGTCGTCAGGAAAATGCGCATCTCGTCATCGGGCATCGCAGTGATGTAAGGCGCGAGCGTATTGGTGACACACTCCTCGCCCTTGAAGAAGGCGCTGAGGCCAAAGAGGCGCATGCGCCGCTCCTCCTCTGGCATATTCTGCCACTGCTGGCGGTCAACGGAGAAGTCGATCCCCTGCGCGCTCCACTGCTGGCGCTCCCAGCGGTAATATAGTTCGCGATAGGTCGGCAGGTGTACCAGGCCCTCGTCGATGATATTCATTACTCTATCGATAGGTGTCTGCTGTAACTGGGATAAAGGTGCGCTTTCGAGAGGCATATCAATGGACATGGCGTTTTCGTAACTCCTTCTTGTCAATCTTGCCGACGGCATTGCGCGGCAAGGAATCTACAAACTCGATCTGGCTGGGCGTCTTGTAGTTGGCAAGCCGCTCGCGGCAATAGGCCATAAGCTCCTCGGCATCAACGGGCGTGCGGGCAACGACGAAGGCTTTGACCTCCTCACCCATGCGCTCGGAGGGGACGCCGACTACCGCCGCTTCGATCACCGCCGGGTGCGTCGCCAGCACCTCTTCAACGTCGCGCGGGTAGATATTAAATCCTCCGCGAATAATCAGGTCCTTCTTTCGCTCAACGATATACAGGTAGCCATCTTCATCGAAGCGGCCCATGTCGCCGGTATAGAGCCAGCCGTTGCGCAGGGCTGCCGCCGTTTCCTGGGGCATGTTGTAATAGGACTTCATGATGTTGGGGCCGCGCGCGATCACCTCACCGACTTCGCCGGTAGGCACGGGGTTGCCATTGTCATCAACGATCAGCACTTCGACACCGGGTATAGGCTTGCCCACCGAGCCAGGCTTTTGCGCCATGTCGCCGCTATGGGCAGCGAGGATGGTCGTTGCTTCGGAGAGGCCGTAGCCCTCGCGGATCTGGCAGTGGAACTTCTCTTCGAAGCCTTTCAGGACCTCGACGGGCAGAGGAGCCGAGCCACTGCCGCAATATTGTAAACTGCTCGTATCGTATTTATCGGCATCGGGCGTATAGAGCAAGGCGACAAACATGGCAGGCACGCCCGCAAAGGCCGTGACGCGGTGCCGCTCGATTGCTGAAAGGACGGCATGCGTATCGAAGCGGGGCTGCATGACGACTCTGGCGCCGGTGAGATAGGCCATATTCGCCATTGTCATGCCGTAAGCGTGCGCGAGCGGCAGAATGGCGAGATGCACCTCCTCACTGCGCGGCGCCCCTACGGTGTTGCCGGTCAGGGCGTTGGAGACGAGGTTGTGATGGGTGAGCACGACGCCTTTGGGATTGCCTGTGGTGCCAGATGTATAGAGAATCACGGCCATGTCGTCGGGCGCGGGGCGGATACCGTCCAGGTCTTCAAGATAGCGATCCGCGTAATCGGCTCCCTTTGCCAGCACCTCGCTGTAGGCAACCACTCTGGGAGAGGCATCTTCAGCACTCGTTGCGCCGTCGTCAGTAGCGATAATATAGCGCATCGCAGGCACGTCGGCCAGCGCGCCGCGCAGCATCGGCAGGAGCAGCGGGCTGGTAATGATTGCTTTCGCGCCGGAGTTCTGCGCGATATAGTGGACCTCCGGCCCTTTGAGCAGCGGCATCACGGGGATGGCAACGGCTCCGACACGGGCTATGGCCTGGTAGGAGATGATGACTTCGGGGCAGTTGGGCATCATGACCATGACGCGATCCCCGGACTCTATTCCCAGGGCGCGCAGGCCGGCGGCGACCTGCGTGGCCTCCCTGGCAATCTCGATGTTGGTATATTCGCGCGTGCGCTGCGGATCTTCATAGACGATGGCGGTATACGGACCGAAATGGGTGCAGTTATAAATAGCAAGGTCGTAGAGGACGCGCAGATCCTCTTCCGTCATAGGCCGCTTGCCTGGCATCAGGCTGCCCTCCTAATCTCTAAGGTATTGCCAAATATCACCATCTCGCGTACCCTGTACAAGCCTGTTCATGCAAGGGCAGGCGTAGCAGCAGTTTTCCGTGAACTGCTGAGGGTTGAAACTATGCGTTATGCGAGCGCGGAAGGGATACAGTAGCCTCGCCCAGCGTGACCTTCTCACCCTTCTGATTCTGTGCCCAGCACTCAATCGCGACGATCTCACGGCCATCATTGCTGGCTCGGCGCTCCCTGACGACACCGCGACAGGTGAGGGTATCGCCCAGGCGCACCATGCTGGCAAAACGTACCTGGAGATGGGTGAGAAAGGCGTCGGGGTTATCAGCGATCTGCTGGGTGATGAACTGTCCCAGGAAGGCCATACTGAGCATGCCATGAGCGATCACGCTATCCAGGCCGACGCGACGAGCGGCCTCGGCATCAAGATGGATGGGGTTATGATCGCCCGACGCGTCGGCGTAGCGTCGAAGCTGCTCCTGGCTAATCGGCGGCTTGACGAGTGGCGGCAACATATCGCCGCTGGCGGCGGCAAAAATATTCATCAATGTACCTCTTACCTGGCGCCCTTCGTTGGGCAACCGCTTATAGGGGCGGCCCGCTCACGGGGCTGCTCGCCCCCATCAGGCCGCCCGGGCATACTACAAGACTGGCGTGAGAGGATTTTTATTTAGCTTTCTCAATGTACCATGATTCAAAGACATTACGCAAGAGATTGTATAGTCGTTGCAGGCTTTCCCATACTTCCGCTTCTCGCGACCCGCAAGCAGGGCGGGCCGCTGCGAGTTCCGCTGGATGCATTGGAGCATGGGCAAGCCCTGATCGTCGTTACGATGCTATGATCCGAGCAGGGCCGCGCGCTGCTCACGCAGGTATTGCGCAATGTGCTCAGGATCATCTTTGCTGAGGGCCAGTTGCTTCAGTTGGGCCAGCACCGCGCTCCACTGCTCTTTAGCGGGCAGGTAGCGATTATCGCGACTCACCAGTTCCTCAAAGATGCGGCGCTCCAGTTCATGCCAGAGCGAGCGGTCACGCCCATCGATCTCGCCATCATCAGGCACGTAATCCTGATCGCTGGTATCGTTGTCGATACGGACATGCAGCGGCTGGAAATACTCCTGCACCATCCCTTCCATACGCTTCTGATCGAGCGAGCCAGCGTCGAAGCCCAGTGTGCCGGCCAGGCGCACCTGCACCAGCGGGCGCAGCGGCGCGGCGGCATAGCGCGGCCCTTCACGCCTGCAATAGTCTTCAAGCCGCGCGTAGACAGCATCCGGTTCGTTGAGGCCATCCACATGCAGATCATAGCGTACAAAATCGCGGCGATTGCTTCTAATGTGTACGGCATGATGTACCCGCTCGTCCTTTGCGGGATCGATGATGCGCTCCGGCTCGTCGGTGTCGATCTGGACATAATAGTAGCCGCGATCATCCCACTGCACTTCTTCCATGCTGCACGTTTCAGGCGAGCCGGGATTGTAGATCCAGCCCTTGAAACTGTAGGGTTTGTGAACATGGCCCAGCGCCAGGTAATCAACATAGGGATGCAGCGCCTCAAGCTGCGCCATTGTGGGCAAACCCTGGATGCGCGGCACGATGCCATCGATGCCGGTATGCATGGTGAGGAGGCGATATTCGACGCCGCTGGCATCTTCCTCGGCTCGTGCGGCCGCGAGTGCCTGCGCCATGCCTTCAAGGCTGCGTTCCAGCGCCGCGCCCTGCCAGGGCAGACCATAAACGCGCAGTCGCCCGCCTATCAAATCGATGTAGGCGCCGCGCATACTCTCGCGCTCCCACGGCGTGAGCAGCGGCGCGCCGTCGCGCATGAGCGGCGCCAGCAGCGTGAGATACTCCTGATAGCAGAGAAATTGCAGCCAGGAGATGCCTTCGCGGTAATAGCTGCGGTCATGGTTGCCCTCGATGGCGATGACGGGTATGCCCTTATCCCTGAGTTTTCTCAATCCCTCGATGGCATGGATGAGTGTCTGAGCGTCGATGGCGCGTTTATTGAAGAGGTCTCCGGCGATGACCACAAAATCGACACGGCGATCTACAGCCTCCTGGGTGATGGCCCAGAAGGTGCGTGTGAAATCGTTGAAGCGCTCGCGCACGCCGTACTGTTCGTAGCCCAGGTGCGTATCGGCAATGTGCATGAAAGATGCCCGCATACTCTCCCCGTTCCAGATAAGTATCAAGCCGGTCCCGTCATCCAGGCACGCACGCCGGCGGCGGCCAGGATCAGGGCCGCGATAGCGAAGATCAGGACATCGCGGCGCCAATCTTTTCCGCCGGTGGCATAGGTGACGGCGACAGGCAGGGCCAGAGCCACAATAGCGCCGTACACATAGTGCAAATAGTAGAGGCCCGTGCCCCCGCCCGGCTTCAAACCCATGAGCAGCATGATGACGCCGAAAAGTCCCTGGAGCGCGGCCAGCGCGGCGGTCACATACAGCAGGATGCGCCAGGGCTTGAGGATCTGCCGGAGCCTCGCCTCGCTCGCAGCCTTCTCCTCCTCACCTTCTCGCGCCTTTGCTCCGGCCAGCTTCAGCTCTTTGTTACCAAAAAAGAGGATCAGTCCCCAGACGCCCGCGACCAGGCCCGCCGCTATCACCAGGTAGACATTATATGAATGCAGTGTAAGGACGAACTCTTGCAATGTACTGCTCTCCTCCATGTCGCCCGCTTGCGACATGCTTCTATAGTATCGTTCTTGTTGTGCGTGGAAATGGTGGAACTCTGCCAGTTCTTGACCTACTATAGCGCGAGTGGGCTGGAAAGACAAGTGGAAGGAAGAATAGTAGCAAGCAAATGGGGCGATTGGACGCAGCCCAATCGCCCCATTTGCTTGCTACTATTCTTCCTCTTTCAAAACCTGGCGCATGTAGTCACGCAGCGCGGGTGCGATGTCGGGACGCCGCAGCGCATAGCCGATGGAGGCGGTGAGCAGGCCGAGCGGGCTGCCCGTGTCGTAGCGCACACCGGTAAAGCGCAGGCCATAGCAGCGTCCTGCCTGCGACTGCATCTCAAGCGCGTCGGTGATCTGGATCTCGCCGCCCTTGCCGGGGGGAGTCTTCTCGATCAGCGCGAAAATATCAGGAGTGATGATGTAGTGGCCGGCGATGCCAAGATTGGACGGCGCCTCTTCGAGCGATGGCTTCTCGACAAGATGTGTTACCTTCAGCACATCGTCTCCCAGCTCCTCTACGCTGGCAATGCCATAGGAGGGGATAGTTTCCGGGGGCAGCGGGACGAGGCAGAGCACGGAGCTATCGTACCGCTCATGGATCTCCATCATACGCGGCAGGCAGGGCGTATCGGGCGAAACCAGGTCATCGCCCAGGATGACAACAAATGGCTCATCGCCCACCACATCCTTTGCGCAGAGAATGGCATGCCCCAGACCAAGCGGCTCACGCTGGCGCACCGTGACATAGGTCGCCATCTCCTGCACACGACGCAGATCCTCTAGCTCTTTACGCTTCCCCTTGCGTTCCAGAACCTGCTCCAGTTCGGGGAACGCGTCGAAGTGATCCTCGATGCTGCGCTTGCTGCGGCTGGTGACAAAAATAACCTCTTCGATGCCAGCCGCGACAACCTCCTCGACGATGTACTGCAATGTTGGTTTGTCAACGATGGGCAGCATCTCTTTGGGGATAACTTTGCTGGCCGGCAGCACACGCGTACCCAGGCCAGCAAGGGGTAACACAGCTTTGCGAATACGCATCGACTCTCCTCATTAAAAAGATAGCTTGTTTCCTGACTGCGAAGCGCGGCAGGCGCTTCGCAGGCGTGAGTATTGGTGACGTGCGGGCGGACCGCATGTCACCAATACTCACAACTCAACCGCCGAAGGTCAAGGAACCTGAATAGTTACATTCGATACGCCACTACAGCACCATTGAAGCTTATTCTAACGGATTGTGGACCAGAGGTCAATCTGAACAGGCATTCATAATCCGCTTGACTTATACGTGCACCTGTAGTATATCATATACATACAAACATACGTACATTCCTCCAGAAGTTTCGAGGAGGAGACAATGCAACCGGAGGTGCCCACCATGCCCAACAGAACGATTTATGTTTCCGATGCCGACGTACCGCTCTTTGAGAAGGCTCAGGCTCTCGCCGGCGGCAACCTCTCGGCAGCCATTGCTCAGGCGCTGCGCCGCTTCGTCGAGGCGCAGGAAATCAGGAACAGCGGCTTTGAAGAGATCACCGTCAGGGTTGGCAAGCAGGCGCACGTCTATAAACGCTTTCAGGGACGCCTGATCGCCAGAGGCTACGCGCTCGCGCAGCACGATACCAGGCGCATCTACTATCAGATCTATCTCACGCCCAAAGAGAACCTTGCGGTCTATATCAGGAACCTGCCGAACTGGAACTACTGGTCCAGTTCGAAGGACCGGAGACGCAGGTGGCCGAGCGAGGACTGGTCGAGCGAGGACTGGTCCACCTGGAACGACGATGAAAACGAGTATCGCCTGGAGGTGTATGCCTCCCTGGAAGAACTCGAGTCGAATGTGCCGCCGGAACTGTTTACAGCCGTGGCTCAGGCGCTGCAAGGCAATTCCGATGGCATAGAAGTGCTCGATATCTAACCTATCCTTCACGCACAACGCTCGAACAGATCGAGGGCGGCATCGATGACTTCGGTAGTGGGGACCTCGCCAACCAGCGAGACAGCATGGGAGCAGTGCGCGCGCGAGTAGTCGGAGCCGCAGATGGGGCAGATCAATTGCCAGGAGACCAGCGGATAATGCCGGGCGCGTGTGAGTTCGCTCGCATTCACCATGTTGAAACACCAGTAAATCCCCACGGTGGGCGCTCCTACCGCCGCCGCCAGGTGCAGCGGACCGCTATCGTTTGAGACCACAACGCGGCAGCGCGCGAACAGGGCGGCGAGTCCGCCGAGCGAGAGCTGCCCGCTGAGGTTCTGCGCATCGGCTCCCATTGCATCGACCACTGCCGTCACAAGTTCTTGCTCATCCTTCGTTCCGGTAACGACGACGTGAGCGCCGGCGGCCGCCAGGGCATCTCCCACTGCGGCGAACTTCCCGGCGGGCCAGCGGCGCCGGGGATCGCTGGCCCCGGGATGCAGAGCGACCAGCGGCCTTTTCCCTTCCGGCACAACGCGGCTGGCCTCCTCAAGATCCCGCGCGGTGACGACTATGCGCGGCGTCAGGGTGGTCATGCTGGCTCCGGCGAGCGCGACAACCTCCAGGTAGCGTATGATCTCTTGCTGGAAGTAAATATACGGAATCCAGCGATCCAGGGCAACAGCGTCGGGCGTCTTGAGGCCAATCGTCGTTCTGGCACCCAGCCGCAACGTGAACGGATTCGAGTGAAGTCCACCGCCGTGCAGCTGAAAGGCGAGATCGAAACGCTCTCGCACCATGCTGCTGAAAAACTGCTCCAGCCCGGCGCGGTCCTCGCCAGTCCCGATCTCCTCGCTAACCCCCTCGCACGGCGGAATAACGATCACGCGATCCACCGGCGATGGTCGCCGCTCAAGAAACTCTTTGTGCCATGCTTTCGCCAGCAGAACGATTTCGGCATCGGGATAAGCGCTGTCCAGCGCCTCCAGCGCCGGCAAAATAAAGATGAAGTCGCCGAGGGCATTGGCGCGCAGCACAGCTATTTTATGCACGTCTGGCAAGCGCTGCATATATTGCTTCTTCATTGTTTCTCCCATCCACCTGATTCGTTCTTCATTACCTCCTTTCTGTCGGGTACGTTTCTGACTCCGGACTCGGAGACATATTCGCACCGGCAGGCGCCGGGGTGCTATCATGTACCAGGAGGAAACAGGTAAGATGGCAAAAGCTAAACCGATCACCGGGCTGGACATCCATGCACCGGTGGGCAAGAACGCCCGCATTATCGCCAGGGAGCGCCTTAACGAAATGTACACGTGGAGCAGCTTCGCCGATGCTCCGTACCGGGTAAGAGAACTGCACGATCTGCGCATCGCCGCCAAGCGCCTGCGCTACACGCTGGAGGTCTTCGAGGATGTGCTGCCGGAAGAGTGTAAAGCGGCGGTCAAGGAGCTGGAGCAGCTTCAGGATGAGCTGGGCAGCCTGCACGATAGCGACGTGATGATCGCGCTGCTGCGCCTCTGCCTGAGCGCTCATGACAGCGGAAAAGGCTACGAGCCTGCGCACATGAAAGGGCGCACGCTGCTGCGTCCGGAAATGGTGGCAACGGTGCTCGATCCAGCCGCTGCGCCCTCCGCCGAAGAACGCTACGGGCTGGAGCAGATGCTACACCAGCAGGAGCATCTACGCGAGGAACAATACGCCGCGTTTCGCCGCCACTGGCACGAACTCCAGGCACGGGATTTTCGCCGCCACCTGCTCAGCCTGTTCGATTCCTCTTCTGTGTAGCCGCGCGATCAAGCGCGCGGCTACACAGAAGAGGAATCGCCAGATGATTTTCTTAAACTGCATTATCGCGCCGCTGCGCGCGAAAAGGGTGGCCGATCTTGATGGTTAACACTCACTATCTCTCTTTCCTTACGATATCGGCTGGCGGTTGCGCAGTGCTGGCGGCATGACACCGCGAATCGAAGCGTCGATCAGTTCGACAGGATGCAGGGCCGGGATGGTGGTTCCCATACGCTGCATCGAAGCCTGGATTTGCAGCAGGCAGCCGGGGTTGCCGGTGGCGATCACGTCGGGCTGCGTACTCAGGATGTTGCGCGCTTTGCGCTCGCCCAGCTTGCCGCCTGCCTCCGGTTCCAGCAAGTTGTACGTCCCCGCGCTGCCGCAGCAGATCTCGGCATCGGGAATATCGACGAGTTCGAGGCCCGGAATGGTATTCAGCACCGCGCGCGGCTGGCTGCGCACACCCTGCGCGTGCGCCAGGTGGCAGGCATCGTGATAGGCCACGCGTAAAGGGATGGGATGCCGCTCGGCTACCGGCTCCAGTTCGGCCAGCAGTTCCGAAATGTCGCGCACGGAGGCCGAGAACGCCCTGGCGCGCTCGGCGTATTCGGGGTCGTCGCGCAGCAAGTGACCAAGCTCCTTGAGGTTGGAGCCGCAGCCGGCCACATTGACCACGACGGTATCGACGCCCCACGCCTCGAAGGTATCGATCAGCCGCCGCGCGTAGTTCAGGCCCTCCTCCTCGCGCCCGGCGTGAATGCTGAGCGCGCCACAGCAGCCCTGGGTTGGCGGGACCACGACATCGCAGCCTTCGGCGAGCAATACACGTATCGTGGCCGCGTTGACATTATTGAAGAAGACACGTTGAATGCAGCCGGTGAGCAGGCCGACGCGGCGCCGTTTTGCTTTCCTGGCGCGCGCGAAGGTGGGCGGTTTGTAGAGCAGCGAACTGAGGCGCACAGGCGGCAGCACAGCCTCCATACCAAGCAGGCGCTGCGGGATAAAGCGCCTGACCGATGGCCTGGCGAGCAGGCGGCGGGCGCCACTCTTTTGATAGAGCCAGAGCAGCGGAACGAGCATCTTGAGCCGCCGGGGACGCGGGAAGAGGCTGAAAAGCAGTTCGCGGAAGAGGCGATCAGGGAGCGAACGATGATAGTGACGCTCGATCTGCGGGCGCGTGGCCTCGATGAGCTTGTTATATTGCACGCCAGAAGGGCACGCAGTGACGCAGGCCATGCAGCCCAGGCATTGATCGATATGCGTGGTGAAGGTCTGGTTGATACCGATTTCACCTTCCGTGACCATCTTCATAAGCTGGATGCGGCCACGCGGCGAATCCATCTCTTCGCCCCAGAGCAGGTAGGTCGGACAGGTTGTCAGGCAGAAGCCGCAATGAACGCAATCGGCGATGATTTCGGGATCGGGTGGGTGATGTTCGTCGAAGCTTGCGCCCTTTCTTGTAAAGCGTGCTATGGTAATCACTGCGTGCTGCTCCTTTTCTTTTCTAAATGCCGCCAACGAATCGCCCGGGGTTCAGGATAGCGTTCGGATCAAACTGCGCTTTGAGGCGCCGCATCACCTCCAGCGCCGGGACCGGACCCCACACATCGAGAGTGCGTAGCAGCTCCAGCGGGGCTTCCTGCACGACCAGGCTGCCCTGTCGTTCCAGCGCCGCATGGCGTGCCGCCTCGATGGTCGGCGCGAACGCAGCCTCATCGCCGGAGAGCGAGGCGAAGACCAGGCCGTGACCGGCATGCGCGCGCCAGCGTAGAGCGAGTTTGGCCTGATCGGCGGCGCGCTGCAACACATGCAGCCAGGGCACGACATCGGTAGGCAGCAGGCTGGCTTTCAGCACAACCGGCGCTGATCCGTCGCCGGGAGTTGTCATATTCTGCTGCGCCCGCGACCAGAAGCGTTCTTCGTCCTCATCTTGCAGCTTACGCAGCGTCTCCTTGAGCGCGCCGGCCATCTCGATCAGCAGGGCCACCTGATCGTCAACCGCCTGCTGGCCCATCTCGAAGCGCAGAGCCAGCGTGTACGTTTGCTCCTGGCCGGCGGGACTGAGCATATCGATCACGGTTGGCACCAGCGGCGAATCCAGCACGCGCAGTACCAGTTCGCCCAACCGCTCCATCTCTGGCGCTGTTAGCAGCGCAGTACATGAGGCAGAGGGCAGCGGATAGAGGCGAAAGTTGGCCGCGACAATGACGCCGAGCGTCCCCAGCGCGCCGGTGTAGAGCTTGGGCAGATCGTAGCCTGCAACATTCTTGACGACCTTACCACCGCCTTTGGCGATAGTGCCATCGGGAAGAACGACGCGAATACCAATGATCTGATCGCGCACGCCGCCATAACGCAGGCGTCGCGGGCCTGATGCGTTGGTCGAAACCAGGCCCCCGATAGTCGCCTCTGGTCTGAGCGGAGGATCGAGCGCGAGCCACTGTCGCGCGGAGGCCAGCGTCGACTGAAACTCACTCAGGGGCAGACCGGCCTGCACGGAAGCTACTAAATCGTGCGGGGCATGCTCGATCACCTGGTTCAGCCGGCGCATGCTGAGCAATAGATCGCCGCCGGTGGGCGGCTTGCCGGTGTTGAGCTGCGTTCCTCCTCCGCGTACCAGGACCTTTAGCCCCTCGCGATTCGCGAAGGCGAGCACCGCCGCCACTTCCTCCTCATTTGCCGGTTCAACGACAAGCTGCGGCTGCATGCCGGCTACAGCATCGCGGGTCTGAGCGGCCCATACATGATCGCCAACCAGCGGCTCCAACGCCGCCTGCAACGTAGATGTCTGCATTGCGTTTCCCTCCCTGCGCTATCAGAACCGTTCCGCCAGTCCCGCCGCCTCCAGCGGATGCTGGCGATAGGGACCCGGCACTTCACCGCAGAGGCGCGGCGTGGGATAGACCTTGTTAGGGTTGCACAGGTGGTCAGGGTTGAGGGCGCAGCGGATAAGCTGGTGCGTCGCCATATCGGCCTCGCTGAACATCACCGGCATATAATTCTTCTTATCCATGCCGACGCCGTGTTCGCCCGTGATACTACCCCCATGATCGACACAGCAGCGCAGGATCTGGCCCGCCAGGTCTTCGGCGAGATGTTCGGCTCCCTCGTCCCGCTGATCGTAGAGCACCAGCGGATGCAGATTGCCGTCGCCGGCATGAAAGACGTTCGCCACGCGCAGGCCGCACTTCTTGCTCAAGGTTTCGATCTCGCGCAGCACTTCGGGGAGAGCAGTACGCGGGATTACGCCATCCTGCACGATGTAATTGGGGCTGATGCGGCCCATCGCCGCAAAGGCCGCCTTGCGCCCCTTCCACATGCGTGCCCGCTCATCCTCGGTGCGCGCCAGGCGATATTCGGTTGCACCGGCCCGCTTGCAGATCTCCTCGACCTGCCCCATGCGCCATTCGACCTCGGCGCGCGGCCCGTCAAGCTCTACGAGCAGGATCGCGCCCGCATCCAGAGGAAAACCCGCGTGCGCAGCCGCCTCACAGGCTTCGATGGCGAGATGGTCCATCATCTCGACTGCCGCCGGAACGATACCGGCGGCGATAATGCCTGATACGGCCTCGCCCGCGGCGTCGGTGTGCTCAAAAGCAGCCATCACGGTTTTCGTGGCTTCGGCCTTGCGCACAATGCGCAGCGTAATTTCAGTCGCGATGCCAAGCGTGCCCTCGGAGCCGACGACGATGCCGGGCAGGTCATAGCCGGGCGTGTCGAGTGTGGGGCCGCCGAGGCTGACCAGTTGCCCATCGGCCAGCACCAGCTTCATGCCGAGCACATGATTCACGGTAAAGCCATATTTGAGGCAGTGCGCGCCACCGGAGTTCTCGGCAACGTTGCCACCGATGGAGCATACCTGCTGGCTGGAGGGATCGGGCGCGTAAAAGTAGCCGTTGGGGGCGACGCGCTGCGTAACCCAGAGATTGACGACGCCCGGCTGCACGATCACGCGCTGGTTGGCAAAATCGACGGCGAGGATCTTGTTCATGCGCGCGACTGAGATGACGATGCCGCCTTCGACGGGCAGCGCGCCCCCCGAAAGGCCGGTTCCGGAGCCGCGCGGAACGAACGGAATACGCTCACGATGGCAGATACGCACCACCGCCTGCACCTGCTCGGTTGTCTCCGGCAGCACAACGAGTGCGGGCGTGGCGCGATAACTTGTCAGGCCATCGGACTCATACGTGCGCAACTGTTCATACTTTTCCAGCACCCCATCGCTCCCCAGGATCTCCCGCAACTCTGCAACGACTCCTGGTTTAAGCATGGCTATTTCTCCTTTGTATCTAGTGCGTGGCAGCGCTCTTAAAATATGTCAGCTTCCCAACGCCTGGGCGTGCTCGCGCCTGCGGCGCTCGTGGGATGGAGGAGGGTCGTGTGGGAAAGGCGCGAAGCGTCTTTCCCACACGACCCTCCTCCATCCATGCGCGGCTTCGCCGCGCGAGTCTCTGGCGCAAAAGAGCCGCGAAGGCAGAAATCTGATACTCTCTACAGAGCGTTTCAGCAACGGGGTTTCTATGAGTAGACGTGAAATATCGAGGTAGAAACGCAGCATCTTCGCTCGATCCTCCGTGAGCGGGTTCCAGAGACAAATAAGACCGCAGGGATACGCTACCGGAAATACATTTTCACTTCTTGAAAAAATGGTAGCACACGGATCCA
>DATGLE010000027.1:0-30408 GCA_035294325.1 Ktedonobacteraceae bacterium
CCTCAGCAGCGTCCGAAATCTGACCAGATGCCGCCGCAAGTCCTCTCCCTGGTACAGCCGCTCCATCTCGGCTATGACCTGCAACAGCATCGCGGCGCTCACCCCCTTCATCGCCGGCATGAGCGTATACATGCATGCCACGCGCCGGCGCAGGTAGCGCTCCGCCTCCAGTTCCCATACCCGCAGCACACTGTGCTGGAACTCCAGTTTCGTCCCCAGTCCGGCCTGTTCCTCAAAGACCGGCTCCGGGATCGTCGTTTCAAACGGGTAGAGCACCAGCGAGATCACCGGTTTGCGATAGCGGCCATATAAAGCAACGTGATAGACCAGCATGCGATAGGCCATCGCGCTCTCCGGTTGGGTTTGTAGTTCCAGATCCAGCACGCGCGGCTGCCCCTGGTATCTGACATTATACACCAGATCCGCGCGCAGCGTGGTCTGGTTCAGCTCGACGTTTTCCTCTCCCTCCACTTCGCAGCCTGGTAATAGTTCTGGTACCATCTCCCTGGCGTGATCGTCCATGAGGGATTTCAACGCGCGATCATAGGGGTGATAATCCTGGCGGGGTTCATTTATCATCCTGACCCCCTCCCTTCCACATTTAATGATGGGAATATATCACATCTATCCGCCAGATGCAAGCTTCAGATGCAGAAAAAGCTATACCATTTCATCGCCAGAAAAAGGTCCAATTACACAAGAGCAATGGAAAGAGGTAATTCGCTGCTCACCCGCCCCTGAGGTTAATGGCGCTTCCTACTCCACCCCGAGCAGGTGGGCGGCGGCCAGCGCCATGATCTTGATTGAAGCGATGAAATCGTCAATAGCCAGCGACTCATCGATGTTGTGCGTCTGGATGATCTCGCCAGGGCCATAGATAATACACTGCTCGATGCCGCCGCGCTGCACCACAAAGCGCTGATCGTCAGTCCCGGGGCTACAGACGTAGCCGGGAGTGCGCCCTAGCACCTGCTGGATGGCGGCGCTAAAAGCTTGCACCACCGGGGTATCGGCGCTTACCCAGGTGGGATTAGCAGCATAGCGCTCGTTGTACCTGTAATCGAAGCCAGAAACTGTGTGTGCGCGCTCTTGCAAGATATCCCACAACTCGCGCCGCGCCTCGTCAAGCGTCTCACCCATCACCAGGCGCCGATCAAAGACAACTGTGCAACGATCCGGCACGCTGTTCGGGTTCGTGCCGCCATCGATGACGTTGAAAGAGATACTGGCAGCGCTGGCGCTGGGCGGTATCACAGGCTGGCTGTTGACGCGCTGCTGCAAGCGCGGCCTGAGCGTCGTGGTCACGGTGTGGATGAAATCGGCCATATGCTCGATGGCGTTGACGCCGCGCTCTGGCGTGCTGCCGTGCGAGGGACGCCCCAGGGCGGTGATCTCGCCCCAGAGCGCGCCGCGATGCCCCAGGCAAATGTTATCGACGTTTAGCGGCTCGGTGATCACCACATAATCGGTGTGCCCTGCCGCGATATAGCCGCGCTCAACGAGCAGTCCCATACCCGCATTGCGGTTGCCTGTCGTCTCCTCATCGACAACGCCGCTCTGCTCGACGGTGCCGCGCAGGCGCAGCCCGGCGCGCCTGACGGCCTCAACCGCGTAGATCTGCGCCGCGAGACCGCCCTTCATATCGGAGACGCCGCGCCCGAAAATGCGCCCGTCGCGGATCTGCGCGCCAAAGGGATCGCCGGACCAGCCCGGGCCAACCGGGACCACATCCATATGCCCGTTGAAGTGCAGTACCGGCGCCGCTTGCAGTCCCGGCAGTCGTCCGATCACGTTGGTGCGCGGCAAACCCTGGCCGTGCGGGGCGAGCGCGGCCACTTCCTCCGGCGTCAGATCAACATATTCTACCGCATAATCCAGCCGCGCCAGTCGCTCGCCGATGTAGTGAGCGCACTCCGGGTACGCACGCCCCGGCGGATTCACCGTCGGGATACGGACCAGTCCCCGCAAAAAATCGATGGCCTCATCCGCCAGCGCTTCAGCCGCGCGCAGGATAGCCTGGCGCTGTTCCGCCTGCAAGGGTTCTAACATGGTGAGCGACTTCCTTCCAGTGCTTACAAGACTTATTCGAGAAAAAACAGGCTACTGTTAAATAGCCTCATCTCATGTATTTTGATATCGTCTGCTCATAAAAGGCAGCTATAGCAGCCGTTTTTATGAACTGCTGCGGATTGAAACTAGAATGGCGCAAAGATCGTAACAACGCCTGGTATGACGCAGGCAGCGATAGTGAAAGCGAGGACCAGCGCATCAAAACGCGTGAAGCGGAGGACGCGCCGCTTGCTGCGCCGCCAGCCGGGACGCCCGCCGAAGCAGCGCGCCTCCATCGCCGTGCTCAAAACGCCGGCGCGCTGAAAGCCGCTCACGAACAGCGGAATGAGCAGCGGCGCCAGCTTCCTTATGCGCTGAAACATATTCCCCTGGTCGAAACGCACGCCACGCGCCGTCTGCGCTTTGATTAACCGCTCGACCTCGGCAACGAAGATCGGTACAAACTTCATGGCAATGACCAGCACCATGATGAAGGCATTGATGGGGATACCGATCTTTTGCAGTGGCGAGAGCAAGACCTCCATACCATCGGTA
Source organism: Ktedonobacteraceae bacterium (assembly GCA_035294325.1). Classification (GTDB taxonomy): domain Bacteria; phylum Chloroflexota; class Ktedonobacteria; order Ktedonobacterales; family Ktedonobacteraceae; genus DATGLE01. Next base: position 2,605 of record DATGLE010000027.1, read on the forward strand.
ATATCGACAAGGGAGGTTGTGAACATCAGCATCGAGACCAGATAATAGAGAAAGAGCACGCGTATCATGGTCATAGCGCTGACCAGAATGCCCTCTCTGGAAATGGTTAAAAAGGCCCAGTGCCAGTAGACCGTCTGGTGCTGGCCGGGAGGCGCGTAGTAGAAGAGAACCTCGATGATGTAGATAAAGATCAGGAAGCCGATAAACGGTTTGAAGCTCCCCAGGACATAGGCCGTCGAGATGTGCGAGGCCCACTGCAAAATCGCACAGAAGATCAGAAAGACGGCAAAAGCGATGAAGCTATTCAGGAAGAAGGTCAGGGCGATCAAGAGCACGGCGCAGATCAGCTTGGTGCGAGGATCCATGCGCGAGAGCGCCGAGCCGTTGTTGATGTACTGACCGAAGGTGATATTGCGGGAGAGTTCGATCATGGCGCCTTTATCTCCCTGTTCTCTTGCGCGGATGGTGCGGATGCATTTTTCACAATCTCTTCTTCCAACTCTGTCAGGTTCAACACATCGGTGCGGATCTCAGGCATAACCTCACGCAACGCGAGGGCGATCCTGGCTGTCTCCGGCATCTCGATATCCAGCGCCGCCAGTTCATCAGCACGCGCGAGGATCTCGCGGGGCGCGCCGCTGAAGACCAGGCGCCCACGGTCAAGGATATGAATAATGTCGGCGAGACCGATCACATCGTCCAGGCTGGCGGAAACATAGACAATCGTGAGGTTGTGGCGCTTTTTCAGCGTAACGATCAGATCAAGCAGTTCGCGGCGCCCACGGGGATCCAGCCCGGCTGTTGGCTCATCAAAGACGATCACCTTTGGTTGCAGGGCCAGCACGCCGGCGATAGCGACGCGCCGCTTCTCACCGCCACTGAGGGCATAGGTATAACGCGAGCGGAAATCTTCATAGGGCAGTCCCACCGTCTCCAGCGCTTCCTGCACCAGACGGCGCGACTCGGCCAGCGACACACCTTTGCGGCGCGGGCCAAAGGAGACATCCTTGCCCACTGTCTCCTCAAAAATTTGCGCCTCCGGCGACTGGAAGACGATGCCCACTGTCGAGCGAATGCGCTCACTATCAAAGGAGGAGGCCGCGACATCGGCGCCTTCATAGAAGAGCGTGCCCGGCGCAGGCTTGATCAGGCCCGCCAGCAGGTCGACGACGGTAGACTTGCCGGCTTTGGTCGGGCCAACCAGTGCCACCGTCTGGCCGGCCGGGATGGTGAGCGATAACCCGCGCAGCGCCTCCGTCGCAAAGGGTGTGCCGCGCATATAGGTATGATAGACATTCTTCAACTCGAATAGCATAGCCCCGCCTTCAACTCTTCAACGGAGAGCACGACCTCCGGCAGCTTCGTCCAACCCCTGGCGCGCAGGCGCTGGCCCAGTTGCGTCACCATCGGCACATCCAGCCCCACCGCATGCAGTTCCTCGGCGCGTGCGAAGACCTCTTCCGGCGTTCCATCCATCAGCATACGCCCTTCGTGCATCACAATTACACGTTTAAAATTGACTACTTCGTGCATGAAGTGCGTGATGTGAACGACGGCGATGCCCTGCTCGCGGGCGAGGCGCTGCTCGGTCTCCAATACATTGCGCGCGATCTGGCCGGAGATCATCGTCGTCGGCTCATCGAGCAGCAGATAGCGCGGGCGCATCGCCAGCACGCCGGCGATAGCGACGCGCTGTTTCTGGCCTACCGAGAGATCGCTGATCGGCATCTCCGCATACGGCTCCAGTTCCAGCAGCGCCATCGCCTCCTGCACGCGCTCCTCGATTTCAAAACGCGGCAGGACGAGATTCTCGGGACCGAAGGCGATATCGTCAATGACCGTGTTGGCAACCAGTTGATCGTCGGGGTTTTGAAAGACGATGCCGACGCGCTGGCGGATGGTCCAGCGATCTTCGCCTCCGGCGGCGGTATCCATCCCGTCAACCAGGATGGCGCCGCTGCTCGGTCTCAGGATGGCAGCGAGGAGCCTGGCGAGCGTGCTTTTCCCGGAACCGTTGTGCCCGATGATCGCCACGGCCTCTCCCGCCTCGATGCGCAGGCTCACATCGCGCAGCGCAGGAGGGACGCCCTCCTGCGTGCTGTAAGTAAAGGTAACGTCCCTGACTTCTAGCATGGTTAATACGGCAACTCATCGCGGGGCCTGGTATCCGGCGCGCGTACATACCCCTTCTGAATGATGTAAAAGACGCGCGCCAGAATCACCGTGAAGATAGCGGCGACGATGGCTTCCCCGATGGCCTGCGGAATGATAGGAATAACCGCGACTGGCGGTATATAGCCACGTAGTATCAGCATGCCCAGCACGAGCACCGTGTTGGTCAACGAGCCGGCGAGACCGGCTACGATGGCGGCGACATCGCGATTGAAACGGACCAGGCCCGCGAAGACGGCCCACGCCACCAGACCGATGAAGAGACGCGGCAGAATAGCGACTGTAGGATCTTTGAAGAACGGCACTGTCGCGCGCGTGAAGCTGATAAGACCAAAGATGAAGCCTGTGACGATACCGACCAGCGGACCGGCAATGACGCCGCCGAGGATCGTCGGGATATGCTCCGTTGTCGCGCTACCCGAGATATTGGGCAGTGGGATGAATCCGAGACCGGGAACGACGCCCAGAATTATCGTGATCGCGGCAAGCACGCCGGTGATGACGATGCGCTCCGTCGTGATTCTCCAGGGGCTTTCGGTGGAGGTTTGGACTGCTACCTTGCTCAAAGTGGAGACTCCTTTACAGTAGCGAGCAGAGAATGTGCCCGGTACGATGATAAAGAGAAGACACCTACGAACAATGCAAGAAAAATTGATCAGAGATGACAGCAACTAGAATGCCGGCGCTCACCTCCTTTGGCACGAGGGAGTATTTATTGAAGTATACCTATCGAGCCGAGGAGTGTCAAGGAAAACGGCGCTCGCTTGCCCGGGACATTATGGCTACAGCCATTGCCTCCCCCGGCGCTCTCAAGGGACATTTGTAACATCTGTATCCAGGCTTGAAGAGTGTATTGCGGACAATAGCGGGCCGATCAGGGGATCGTCTTCACGCCCTGCGGCCCGCCGATGATCGCCCCCTGCGCCATACCCAGGAACAGCCCGGTCTCTACGACGCCGACGATACGGTGTATGCGCGCATCCATCTCGATAGGATCGGGGATACCGCCGGGGAAACTGCAATCCAGGATCACATTGCCATTATCGGTGATGAAGGTATGCCCATCGCGCTGCCGCACCTCTACCGCGGCGCCAAGCGCTTGCAGGCGCCGGTGAACGGGCGTGACGGCAAAGGGGATAACCTCGACGGGGACGGGACATTTCTGTCCCAGCCGCTCCACCTGCTTTGTAATATCAGCGACCACGATGAAGCGGCGCGCGGCGGAGGCCACGACTTTCTCGCGCAGCAGGGCGCCGCCGCCACCCTTGATGAGACGCAGCAGTGGATCGATTTCGTCGGCGCCATCTATATAGAGGTCAAGTTCGGGATGTGTATCAAGGTCGGTAAGTGGAATACCGAGGCTGGCTGCGAGATCCTGCGATGCACGCGAGGAGGGGACCGCGCCGACGATATGCAGTCCGGCCTGGATGCGCTGTGCGAGTGCGCGAATCATGCGGGCCGAGGTTGTTCCGCTGCCGATGCCGATTACCATGCCCTCTTCCACCAGCTTCGCGGCTGCATCGCCCGCCAGCTGCTTCCACTGGTGTTGCTGAATATCGTCCTGCTGCATCTATCCACTCCTTAGTCAAATTTGTTCTCACAAAGCCAGAAACATCTAATATGCGCAGCCGCATGCCTTATCGCGCTTTTCAATTTCTCAAACACATGCAAAGCGCGATAAATCACGCAGCTACGCACAAAGGGGGTACACTCTTTACAATTGTCAAAACACTTTTTTACCGTGCCGGTAATAAGAATTATAATGCAAATGGACAAACGCCACATGCATTTTGACACTGGCGCGCCGGGAGGCCAGCGGTCTTCTGACGCACCAGTGTCCACTACTTTTTCGCGGCCTGCGCATGCGCGTGTATCATACGCAGCACGCGCTCGGGTGTCAGCGGGATCTGGCGAATTCTCACGCCCAGCGCATCGGCAACCGCGTTTGCCAGCGCCGGCGCCATCCCGCTCAAGGGCAGTTCCGCGACGGCCTTCGCGCCAAAGAGATCGGAAGGATCGCTGGTCTCTACAAGATACGTTTGCAGATCTGGCATATCGAGCGCATTGTAGATGTGATACGTGCTGAGATCTGTGGTGAGCAGCGCTCCCTTCTGGTCGTAGACCATTTCTTCGCACAGGCCAGCGCCCAGTCCCTGTGCCGCACTGCCCTGGATCTGTGCCTCCTCGATCAGTGGATTAATGACGCGCCCGGCATCTACCGCTACCACTGCTTTTACGATACGCACCCTGCCCGTCTCGCTATCCACCTCGACTTCCACGCCATGCGCGCCGAAGGCGATTGGCGCCGGCTGCGCTCTCCAGGAGGCAGCCGTCATGATATGCCGGTTCTCAACGTAGAGCGCATGGGCCGCCACCTGTGCGACGCTCACTTTCTGTCCGGTAGGCGCCGTAATCACACCGGAGTTGATTTTCAAGGCTTCGGGCAGCGCGTTAAGCATGCGTCCCGCCACGGCCAGCACTTGCCGTCGCATCTGCTCCGCCGCCTTCTTGACCGCCCCCCCGCTGACGTAGAGTGTGGCCGAAGCCTGCTCGCCGATCTCAAAAGGTGAGGAGTCGGTGCCACTGGCATGCACGAGAATATCCTCCGCGCGCACGCTCAGCGCTTCAGCGGCGATCTGTGCGAGCAAAGTAGTGGATCCGGCGCCGCTGTCATTCGCGCCCGCGAACAGGTCAAAGGAGCCATCCTCGTTCAGCTTCATCATGGCTCCGCTCATGCCCGTGTGCGCTCCCGGTGCGCCCTGTAGCGCCAGCGCGACGCCAACGCCCCGGCGTATACGTTCGATGCCGGATCTCTTGCGATTACGCTTCTCTTCCCATTCCAGCTTCTCCTCCACAATTTGCAGGCACGCCGGCAGGCCGCAGCTCTCGACGATATTCCGGCCCGGTCCCTTGAGCAGAGGGAACTCATCGCCCGTTTTGATCCAGTTCTTACGCCGCAGCGCCAGCGCATCCATGTTCAGTTGTTTCGCAATCTCATCCATATGGCATTCGAGCGCGAAGAATTCCTGCGGCGTCCCATAGCCATGAAACGCGCCCGACGGCACCTGGTTGGTGTAGGCAATTTCCGCGACGAAGCGCATATGCGGGCAGGGATAGAGCGCGAGGACACTGGCGGCCCCCGTGTCCTGTCCAATGAAGGGATGCGTGCTATAGGCGCCGGTGCTGGTGAGCAGCGTCATCTGATTCGCGACAATAGTGCCGTCGCGCTTCACTCCGGTCTTCACGCGCAGGATGTGCTGCTGGTGGGCGCGGCTGCTGCGGAATTCGTCGCCGCGCGAGTGCGCTAACAGCACGGGCCGGCGTGTCGTCACGGTCAACAGAGCGCAGAGGGCCTCAAGCACAAGCTCCTGCTTCACGCCAAAGCCACCGCCGGGGCCGGCCCTGTGTACGCGGATGCGCCGGGCAGGCATGTTGAGCAGGTGAGCGAGTGTGTGGCGAACATGATGGGGAGCCTGCGTGCTCGTGTTCACGACAAGGTAATCATCCTCGTCGAAGCGTGTCATGACACAGTGCGTCTCGATGGGAACCTGTTGCAGCGGAGGCACGACGTACTCGCCTTCAACGATCACATCCGCCTCCGCGAAGCCGCGTTCGACATCGCCGACTTCGGCATGCACGCGGCCCGCCACATTGCGTGTGGCATCATAAATACCCTGCGATTCCGATTCGGGATGCAGGCACGGTGCCCCCGGGGCCAGAGCCTGACGCGGGTCGAGCACAGCCGGAAGCACATCATATTCTACACGAATGAGCCGGGCAGCCTGCTCGGCGGCCTCCGGCGTCTCGGCGGCAATCACAGCTACGTAGTCGCCCACATAGCGCATGATATAATCCAGACAGTATTGATCTCGCGGCCCCTCCTGCTGGAAGCGCTCCACACTCGAATACGGGATGCGCGGCACATCTTTGTAGGTCAGGACGGCATGCACTTCCGGCAGCGCCTTCGCCTCGGACACATCGATATCGCGGATGGCAGCATGTGCATGAGGGCTGGTCAGAATGTGACCATACAGCATACCTCGCGGGTACGCATCGGCGGCAAAGGCAGGCTTACCAGTCACTAATTTGACTGCATCGATACCCGGCACGGGCTTACCGATCACCTGCAACGGGATCTCGACACGCGGTGGCAGGGGGGGCGGTGCAGCATTCAAGTTCAGAGCCGGCATCTTCCTGGTAACGCCGCCAGCTTCGGCCGGCGTTGTGCGGCCATTGCCCGCGCTCTCCTGAGCGACGCCCGGGACGCGTTTGACCACATTATACACTACCGGCGTCACTGCCTCGCCGCGCAGCGCAGCCGCCGCTCGCATCACCGCCTGCACAGGTTTCACGTATCCCGTACAGCGACAGAGATTGCCGGAAAGCGCGTCGCGCACCTCGCTCTCCGTCGGGCGCGGGTTGCGCTGGAGCAGCGCGTAGGCAGAGAGCAGCATGCCGGGCGTGCAGAAGCCGCACTGTACGGCGCCCACAGCCACAAACGCCTCCTGCAAAGGATGAAGCAGTTCAGGGGAACCCAGGCTTTCCACTGTAGTCAGCGTGCAGCCGCCGGCCTGCGCTGCCAGCATAACGCAGCTCGGGCGCGGCACACCATCGACCAGGACCGTGCAGGCTCCGCATTCGCCGCTCTCGCAGCCCTGCTTGACGCTGCAATATCCCTCGCGCCGCAGCAGGGCCAGCAGCGACTCTCCGGGGGCGACATCCAGACTTTCAACGACGCCATTGATACGCAATTCAAGTTCCATGACCTGCTACGCACCCTTTCCAGAAACAACCATACTGCGCCAGTGCGCTACATTCGCCGCCTCTTCAAGCGCCTGATACGCGAGCTTCAGGCCGCTGACGCGCCGGTAGCCGCTGCTGGCGTGAATATCCGTCGGCGGGCGAAATTCCGCGAAGCCGGCTTGCAGCGCAGTGAGCAGAAGCTGGCTATCTACGGGATGGGTGAAAGGCCGACCTTCGAACTGTTTTTCCGTCGCATAGAGGCGTACAGGCTCCATATTCACGCCCCCGAACGCCAGGCGCACACGCTTATACGTCTCATTTTCGATCTCTACCAGCGCGGCGGCATTCAGCAGGGCCACGTCGGCCTCAGTACGAGCGACACGCGTGAAGGACGCGCCACAATGCGCCGCCGGACGAGGCGCCACAACCTCGATAATCAATTCGTTGGGGCGCCGCTCCATGCTGAAGGTGCTACAGGGGATCCGCCGCTGCTGCTTGCCCTTGAAAACGACGCCAGAAAGCGCCAGTCCCGGACGCTCGGATGTGCCCCCACTGAGGTTAAGCTGCGTTTTCGAGCCGGAGCGCACCACCACCTCGGCATCCATCGCCGCCAGGGCTGTGAGTAGATCAGCCTGGGAGGCTGCGCCAGCCCCCAATGTGCCGCCGACGGTAGCGCAGTTACGAATCAGGCGCGAAGAGGACGAAGCCCGCGCCGTCTGCGCCAGCAACCCCGTCGCCAGGTCTTGCAACAAAGGAGCATCAGCAAGCTGCTGCAAGGTCGTCATGGCCCCGATATGAATGCTCTGCGCATCTTCAGAAATATAGGACAGGCCAAGATCGCGCAGATCAACAACAGCCTGAATTGAATCATCTTGCAGGCCCAACAAATATGTACCGCCGGCCAGAGGCACCGTTTTGACATCCAGGCGTCCAAGTAGCAGCAGCGCATCGTCAATGTGCTCGGCCCAGTGGTATTCAACGAGATTAAGTAACATGTACTTTATCCTTGTAGCGGCAGCAGAGTGAAATTTTCAACATCAATCAACCCCTGATCCGTCAGCTTGAGCGCGGGAATAACAGAGAGCGAGAGAAAGCTGAGCGTCATGCATGGATGCTCCAGGGTACAGCCGAGTTCAGCGGCGGCAGCATCGAGGGCACGTAGCTGCTGCACCAGCGCGTGGGCAGGCAGCGGAGAAACGAGGCCACCCAGGGGGAGCGGCACGGCGGCGCGGATCACCCCATCTACTATACAGGCGAAGCCGCCTCCCATCTCTTTCAGAACGTGAGCCGCGCGCAATATATCGCTATCATTGGTCCCGGCAATTACCAGGTTATGGGCGTCGTGAGCTACGCTTGACGCCAGCGCCCCCTTTTTGAGACCGAAGCCCTTGACCAGCCCCAGACCGACGCGTCCGCTGGCGTGATGCCGCTCGATTACCACCAGCTTGAGCAGGTCGCGCTCAACGTCGGCGACGATCTCACCATCGCGCACGGGGGCATCTTCTATCAGGCGCTTCGTTGTGATCTGCCCCGGCTCGATCCCTACTACGGAGACCGGCCCGGGTTTGCCAGGGATGCGCAGAGCGGAGAGATCCACGCTCCCCATGTGTACGGTCTCGCCAGCAGCGAGCATGGCGGCGGGCGCGGGGACCAGCAACTTCCCATCCTGGGCAACCATGACGCCTTCTTTATAAACGGATTCGACCTGGAAGGTCTCCAGATCATCCAGCACAACCAGGTCCGCCACGCAGCCAGGGGCGATGGCTCCGCGATCATACAATCTAAAATATTGCGCGGTATTAAATGAGGCGAGCCGCACAGCTTCTACAGGATCGAGGCCAAGTGCTATGGCCTGGCGTACCATCGAATCGATATGTCCCCGCGTGGTCAAATCCTGCGGATCACGGTCATCGGTCACAAAGAAGACGCGCGGCGGATGCAGTTCCTTGACGAGCGGCAGCAGCGCCTCAAGGTTGCGCGCCGCCGATCCTTCGCGGATCATCAGCCACATGCCCAGGCGGATGCGCTCGCGCGCCTCCTCCAGCGTCGTACATTCATGATCGGACATCACACCCGCGGCGGCATAGGCGCAGAGGTCGCGCCCCCTGAGGCCGGGAGCGTGCCCATCAACCACCAGCCCCTTTTCGCGCGTGGCTGCGATTTTCGCCAGCACCTGCTCATCACCCCGCAAGACGCCGGGCATATTCATCATCTCGGCCAGGCCGAGCACGCGTTCCTCAGTCAGCAAAGGCAGTAGATCTTCGGCCAGCAGCGCGCGATAGGGACTCTCATAAGCCGATGCCGGCACGCAGGATGAGAGCATGACATAAGCAGAAAGGGGCAGGCCGCGCCCGGCTTCGAGGACGTAGCGAATGCCATCAACGCCCATTACATTCGCGAATTCGTGGGGATCGAGCATGACCGTCGTCACACCTCGCGGGACAACCAGACGCGCGAATTCGGAGAGTACCAGCATGGTGCTCTCGATGTGCATATGGCCGTCGATCAGGCCAGGAGCCAGCCAGCGCCCTTGCAGATCGCGTTCCTCCCTGCCCTGATAGCTATCCATACCGGCGCCCTCCTGGGCGATAACGCCCACAATAAGGCCGCCGGCAACCGCGACATCGGCAAGATAGCACTCGCCGCTACAGACGTTGACGATTCTGGCATTGCGCAAAAGGAGGTCAGCAGCAACTTCTCCCCGCGCCACCTGGATACGATGCCGAAGCTCTTCCATAACAGCCACCCTCTCTGTCTCGAAAAATCGGGGCCGAGTCCCTGACGTTCCCGATTATCAGATGGCAATGCCATCCGATAGTGAATCGATACCACATTCAGAAACGCCGCTGTCGCGGCCAGCGCTTCGCGCTCATCTGAATGCAAGGAAGCATGACTTAATTGCAGATTTTAACACATGTGCAGGCTTTTCGATAAGTTTATCGAGCAGGATAACCCTTATGGGCCTGTCTCACTGCTCCATCGGAGGTATCTCCTGTGGTGGCCTCTCCTGTGGATATTGAGCCTGCGGAGTATCGTACTGCTCGTAAGTCGAGGGCGATGGCTCATGTGGCTGCGGCTCCGCACGCGACGATTCGGCATGATAGCCCTGCTCATAGGGCTGGTAGGGCTGCTGCTCCTGCTGGCCGTAGGGCGGTTGCCCTGGCTGATAGTAGGGATTCTGCTGCTGGTAAGGTTGCTGATAGGGCTGCTGGTATCCTCCGCCCATCGGCTGCTGCCAGAACGGGTTCCGCGACGAGAGCAGAGCCGCTATAATCACCGCGATAGCGATACCCACAAAGAGTATCCAGATATGATGCGCGATAAACACAAAAAAGATGATAGCCAGCACAATCAACGGCCAGGCGACATGATGCCCATAGCGATACCCTCGATACTGACGCCGGTAGGCACGGCGCATCTCTCTGGCGACGCGGCGATTATATCTATCCCACATGGTACGCAGATCCTTTCATTTTAAGATTGGATGTTATGGTGCGCATTCGCCACACCATAACATCCAATCCCTGACGCAGCGGAGCCACGCGAAGGCCCATTCAGAGAGAGCAAGGAGGCTGAGCATCGAACACTCTCTGAAATACATGGTATCACACGAGAGCGCTCGTGCATAGACAAGCGCTCTCAAACATTTCAACCATCCGGTTATGAAGTAGATGAGGAGCGAGGAGTAAAAAGGCGGCTATATTTCCCAAAACTTGCTATAATCCTATAATGATTATCGACAGTCAGGCATGTTCTTATAGCTCAGTTCTAGAGCAAATTAAAGAAAGGAAAATCCTTTGGGTAGCTTTAGCATTTTACTGGTGAAGGCGGCTGCTCTGGCAGGGGGCGCGATCCTGGGCGCACTGCTGGCGCGCTGGTGCGATGAGATGCTTGCCGCACAGGCACAGGCGCGCTCAGAATATGACCGGACGCGTTATGAGCAGGGGCTAGCACCTATCGCGCCGCAGCCGCGCACAGAAGACAGCGCAATATAACGAATCGCGGTATGCCCCGGCGCGAAGTCGCGCGACGATGCTGTTTACCTTTTCCATGCGAGAATGATTGCGCCCGCAGTTCCCGGTTGAAAAATTAAACTGCATCATCGCGCATTGCCCAACCTGTTGAGCGCCCGCAAGCGCGGTCAATCGCGACTCTACGCATAGAGAGATTGCCGAACTTGATGGTTAAAACTCATCATCGCGCGGCTATGCCCTGGTAAGCATGGGCTGCTCATCGGGTTGCAAGCGCGCCCGGGGCTTCGTGTCCAGCGTCCAGAGCAACAGCGCGACGATGACTATAAGGATCCCGGGGATGACGAGAGCGATCTGGAGCATCAAGCCAACGACGGCCAGCAGCAGGCCAGCGGCGGTAACGACGGGCCAGATGCTCGGTGCGCTCTGCTCCCCATACGAGGCCAGCAAGATCGCTTCGGCTCTGGCTCTACGCGCAGCCTCCTGCGCGGCGCGAGCGGCCAGCAAGCGATTGATGGTCTCGTGCAGGATGCGCGCATCGAAGGGCTTGGCAAGGCAAACAACCTGCTCGGTTGTGGCCGTGGCGGCGGGCGCTTGAGGATGAGAGGCAGGTATCAACTCGCCTTCCCAGGCCAGCACGACGATAGGAAGCGTGGAGAGATCGGGATGCAGGCGTGCCATCTCAAGGAAGGACCAGTTGCGCTTCGTCCCGCTATCTATATCGAGCACGAGCAGGTCTACCTGCTGCCCATCACAGTCCGGCAGATTCGCGGGAGAACCGGTCTCGATCACGCGCAGACCGCGATGTTGCAGCCCAAGAGCGATAAGGCGCCGCAGCGAGGTATCGGCTTCGATTAGAAGAATTGTTGTTACTGGCTTTTGTTCCTGGGACATGCGTACACTCCCGTATAGCGATAGCGCAGGGCGTTTCTGATATTATTTTCGACCAAGAGCATACGCGGCACACATTACAGCATCTTTATAATCTAAGGTCTATACCTTACAGTGACCTGAACGTAGCAGTATTAACGCCCTAAGGTGTTCAGTAACTCTCACGTTACAAAGCGCCACAGACGCTGAGCCACCTGAGAAAGAAAGATGCCGAATAGATATTGTATTCCTACAGCTTTGCCAGTTTATAGCCCACGTCGGGGACGGTCAGGATATAACGCGGGTGGCGCGGATCGGACTCGATCTTGCGGCGCAAGCGACTGATGTAAACCCAGATAAAATCGATTTCGCGGTTATATTCCGGTCCCCACACCTTTTCGAGCAAGAGTTCATGCGTCACCACCATGCCCACATTCTGCGCCAGCACACTGAGCAGCCGATATTCGGTACGGCTCAGTTGCACCACGCGTCCCTCCACCGTCACAAGATGCTGTGCATAGTCGATCACCAGCGCACCCGTCACGAAGGTCGTCTGCTGCTGCGCCTGCTCGCCAGGGATGGTCCGCCGGCGCAGCAGCGCTCGCACTCGCGCCATGAGTTCCTTCATGCCGAAAGGTTTTAACACCAGATCATCGCTGCCCAGATCGAAGAGTTGCACCCGTTCGTCCTCATCGCACTCATCGCAGAGCATCAGCACCGGTGTCTGAGAGAATTCGCGCAGGCGCCGCAGCAGTTCGACCCCGTTCATGTCCGCAAGCTGCGTCGAGAGCAGGATCACATCGGGTTCTTCCAGATCCATCTGCCGCAGGCATTGGATGCCGTGACTGACGGCCTGGACGCGATAGTGCTGCTCTTCCAGGTTTGCACGCAGATAGCGGGTGAGGCGCGGATCCTTCTCGGCCAGCAGCACGCGTATGCGCTTATCGGACCTGAGCAGAGGACCGGGCGTGCCTTCCTTTACGGTTGCCGGCGCCGATACAGCAGAAGCAGCCGAGAGATGGGCTGGCGGCGTAAAAGGCAGCGTGAAGTAGAAAGTAGCGCCACAGCCGGGGCCGGGCGAATCGGCCCAGATCCTGCCGCCGTGCGCCTCAACCGTCGCGCGCGCAGAGGCCAGCCCCAGGCCGCTGCCCCCCGTGTCCTCCTCTTCCTGCGGGACACGGAAGAAGCGCTCGAAGATGCGATCAAGATGCTCTGGCGCAATGCCTGCACCCTCATCGCTAATAGCGATACGCAGCTCGATCTCATCAGCCTCAAGCTGGATCGTGATGGTCGTGCCGGCTTTGGAGTAAGTCACGGCATTATGCAGCAGGTGATTCACAGCCTGTTCGATGCGCATAACATCGCAGAGCACCGGAGATATGGCGGGAGCGGAGCGCAGCACAAAGCGATGCTCAGGGGCATGCTGTTGCCAGCGCCTGACAAGTTGATCCAACAGTTCGGGGATATGGACCTGCGTCAGCCGCAAAGGCTGCGTGCCTGCATCGAGCCGCCAGACATCGAGCAGCGTATTAAGGATATCGTAGAGGCGGTCCGACTGGGTATCGATCATCTGCAACATCTCGCGCTGCATCGCCGGGTCCCAGCGGGCCGAGCCGCCCAGCAGCGTCGTAGCGCAGCCTTTGATGATGGCGAGCGGCGTCTTGAGTTCATGAGCAGCCATTGCCAGCGTCTCGCTGCGCTCCTCAATCGCTGATCGCTCCAGAGTGATATCGTCGAAGAGCACACCGCGACCTAGCAGGCGGCCCTGATCGTTATGCACCGGGAAGGTTCGCACGCGCAGCCAGCGCACCGCAGCCGCAGCCAGAGCCAGATCCGCCGCATACTCCTGCTCGCTATGCCAGACGCGCTCCAGCTCGTTTTGCGCAAGCTGTGGATTGGCGGCAATGGAGAGCAGGTGCTCGCGCACATCGAAATTCCGCGCATCAACCAGGCTATCCTCTCCAATGCGCAGCAGTCGCAGCGCACTCGCGTTGGAGTAGATGACGCGCTCCTGCTGATTGAGCAGCATGAATCCGCTGCTCATACTCGCGCAGACCTCCACGAGCACATGATACTCGCGTGTAAAGCCTGCTGGTATGAGATCGGTCTCTGCGTTTGATGGCTGAGATACTGCTCGAACCGCCTCGCCAGCCTCCCGGACACCATTCTTTTTGCCCGGGCCATCTCCAGTAGTGGAGTTCATCCCAGAAACGACCCTTTCCCAATTCATTCTCTAGCTATCCCTATTCTAGCAAAAGAGGGCGGGGGTAGACAACTGCCGCACAGGTCCTCAGTGTATGGGGACGCAAGGCACAATAGCATCGAAGCTCTCTAGCAGGGTATTCACGCAAATCTGGCTGCGCCTTCAGTGGAGGCCCGCGATCATCACAATGATAATCAGGTGGATAATCATAGCCGCAATGCACCCCACAGCAATGAACACAACCCACCTGCGATCTATGATGTACTCACGGATGCGCGTCGAATAGGCTTGCGGCCAGCGCTCGGAGGCGACCAGGCCGATAGCGATGCGCAGGCGCAGCGGGGAACGCACCGGAGAGACACGCATCTGAACAAGGAGCATTTCGTAACAGTGTTTGCAAAGCACCCAGGAGAGGCGAGGTTCGGGCACTCCCTCCGGTTCCATGACGTGGATAGGATCAAACCAGATGCGGCGGCTACAAATCGAGCAACGGGTGGCGCCGCGCTTCCTGGCGCGCTGTATTCTCTGCCGCTCGGGAGCAATGATCGACCCATCTCTATTCATCGCGTCCTTCATACCGGCGTCCTTTCTCATCCTGATCACGGAGTGCTCTCTACCATATCACAGATACATCACAGAATACGCTCATATTTTCCTCATTGTAACACATTCTGCTTCCCACAGCGGACAATTTTCGAGCAAGACTCGCGGGGCCGCGCCCTGCTCGAAACGAGGGAAGGTGCAGGCGGAGCCGCGCGGCTCCGCCTGCACCTTCCCTCGTTTCGAGCGATCCGCTTGCGAATCGCGAGAAGTGGCAGAAGTGAAAGCCCTGTACTAACATCTATCAGTGTGGCAGCAGCAGCGGCAGCAGGTAGACGGTGCTGAACACAAAGACCCAGACACCATCTACGAAGTGCCAGTACATCTCACCCGCCGTCAGCCCAAAGTGCTTTTGCGCCGTGAAGTCACCACGTATGGTTCGGATAAGGATGATTATGAGAAAGATCAGGCCCACCGTGACATGCAGGCCATGGAAGCCCGTCAACGTGAAGAACGCTGACCCGAAGGTCTTGTATTGCAGGCTAAAGCCTTCGGCGTAAAGGCTGGTATATTCGTAAGCCTGACCGCCCAGGAAGATAGCACCCAGTATGATCGTGATAACGAGGTTCCAGATCATACCATTTATGCCATTCCTTTCGCCCCTGGCAGCGGCACGACCTGCACGGTGGGCAAAAATACTACTGCTCAGCAGAATAATCGTATTGACGCCCGTCGGAAAGAGAATAGGCAGGTCCTCTCCCGAAGGCAGGACCCAGAACCCATGCGGAATTTGCAGGCCACGCACCTCCAGGTAGAGATAAGCCGCGATCAAGTTGGCAAAGATCAACGCTTCCGAAGCGATGAAGAAGATCATGCCCCACCAGTTGATGCTGCGTCCAACCTCTACATGCTCTTCAAGCGCCCTGACCTGTTCGCCATGAGCAACGCTCATATCCTAACACTCCCTATTACTAAATCTGCGCGTATTCTATGAAACCCGTTTAACAGGGTAATAGCTATCGACGTTCCACCCCCCAGCCAATAATGGCGGTGATGACAAGCAGCAGACCGAGCACAAACACAATCGGATGAATATCCAGCCCTATAACTGTGATGCACAGTGCAACAGCCAGCAGGATCGGCCAGAAGCTCGGGCGAGGAGTGATATCCTCGATACGCGGTGGCGCCTTTTTCCTGCGCTTCTTGCGCACGGGAGCTTCAGGAGCGGCAGCGTTTGGAGCGGAGAGGTCTCCGCTCTTTCCGCCCGGCTCCTGCTGCTCTGCCTGCTCTTGCGATTCGCTCCGCTGCTCCACGGCTACAGACTCGCTCTTTTCTTCCAGATGTTGTGCTTCGTTCATCGTTCTCTCTTGCTAGTGAGTTACCGTCTTCCAGTCAGCGATCTCCGGATATTTCTTATCGAAGAACGGGCGACGGCTGCGCACCACCGGAAGCTCCAGGAAGTTGTACTTCGGCGGAGGCGAGGCTGTATCCCATTCCAGCGTAAAGGCATCCCAGGGATCGTCGCCGGATTTGCGTCCGACCTTCAGACTGTAGACGAGATTGTACAGGAAGACCATGATGGCAACGCCGATGATAAACGCGCCGGCGGAAGCCATCAGGTTCAGATCGTTCCAGCCCAGATCGGCGGGATAGGTATAGACGCGGCGCGGCATACCAAACAGTCCGAGCAGGTGCATCGGGAAGAAGGTCAGGTTGACGCCAATAAGCATCAGCCAGAACTGGATCTGCCCCAGGCGCTCATCGAGCAGCTTGCCAGTAAATTTGGGGAACCAGTAGAATATGCCGCCAAAGATCGCGAAGACCGTGCCGCCGAAGAGCACGTAATGGATATGCGCGACGACGAAGTAGGTATCAGTCACCTGGTAGTCAAAAGGCACAACGGCCAGAGCGGCGCCATTCAGGCCGCCGATCAGGAACATCGCCACGAAACCAAGCGCGAAGAGCATGGGTGTCTTGAGATTGAGTTTGCCGCCATAGACCGTTGCCACCCAGTTGAAGATCTTCACCGCCGTCGGAATAGCGATCAGCGTGGTGCTCGTCGCGAAAAACGCCTGTGCCACCGGCGGCAGGCCAACGGCGAACATATGGTGCGCCCACACCGTGAAGCTCAGGAAACCGATAGCGACGCCCGACCACGCGATAAAGGTATAGCCGAAGATCGGTTTACGCGAGAAGACCGGCAGGATCTCCGAGACCATACCGAAGGCGGGTAAGATCAGGATATAGACCTCCGGGTGCCCGAACGACCAGAAGAGATGCTGCCACAGCAGCGGATCGCCGCCGTAGAAGTACTGGTAGAAATGCGTTCCCAGATGGCGGTCCAGCAGCAGCAGGCCGCTGGCAGCGGTCAGGCTCGGCAGAGCGAAAAGCAGCAGGAATGAAGTCACCAGCTGCATCCATGAGAACAGCGGCATGCGGTTGATGCTCATACCGGGTGCGCGCAACTTCAAAATGGTAACGACGAAGTTGACCGAGCCGGCGATAGACGAGATACCCAGCAGCAGCGTACCCAGCACCCAGAAGTCGGCGTTCGCGCCAGGAGTACACGTAACGGCATGTACGCCACAGCCGGCGGCCATCTCGCTCAAGGGAGCGTACTGGAACCAGCCGCCGTCGGGTGGAGCGCCGAACAGAAAGCTCGATTGCAGGAAGAGGCCGCCGAAGAGCACGGTCCAGTAGCCAAACGCGTTCAAGCGTGGAAAGGCCATATCGCGTGCACCAATCATCAACGGCACCACGTAGTTGCCAAAGCCCGTGAGAATCGGCATCACGAACAGGAAGATCATCGTCACCCCGTGCATGGTGAAGATCTCGTTATAGGTCTGGGGATCCAGCACCTTCCCATTCGGAAATGCCAGTTGTGTGCGGATGAGGAGAGCCTCCATGCCGCCCACCAGGAAGAAGAAGAAGCCGGTGACAATGTACATCAGGCCGATCTTTTTGTGATCGGTTGTCATCAGCCACTCACCAAAGTAAGTTTCGCCCAGACTTCTTCGTGGCACTAATGTTGTTGCACTATCGATAGTGCGCGTTGCCATAAGAATTCCTCCAAACGTCTAGCCCAGAGAAAACGGGATAGCAGGGCTATTTCAGACTCTCCAGATACGCCACCAGCGCCTTGATCTGATCTGGCGTGAGGCTCACGTTCATATCATTGCCCGGTTTTATACCTTGAGGATCAGCCAGCCATTTTGCCAGGGCGCAATTCGAGAGATCGCCGCCGGGCTGGCACTTACTCCAATCTATCGTTAAGACGCCACCGGCGATCAAGTCGCGGCTCCCAAAGTGCGTCAGGTTCGGCCCGACCTTACATACCGCGGCATTCGGATTATTCGGATCGTTACAGGCAACCGCAGGATCAACGTCGCTCTTGAGATCAACGCCGACGATGCCGTGGCAGCTTGTGCATTGCTGGGCGAAGATCTTTTGCCCCTGCGCCGCCAGGCTCCCGGCCGGTGGCGTCGCCGCCGCCTGCTGCTGCGAAGTCACCCACGTATTGAAGGCATCGGGCGTATCGACGGAAACCTGGAACTTCATATTGGCGTGTTGCAAGCCACAATACTCGGTACACAGACCCCAGTAGACGCCCGTCTTATCAGCCTTGAACCACCTTGTGTTGTCGTGACCCGGAATAACGTCGGTTTTGCCTGTCAACTGCGGAACCCAGAAGCTATGGATCACATTATTCGAGTAGAGATCGGCCTGGACGATTGTGCCTACCGGGACATGCATGGTATCGGCTGTAGTGATATGGTACTCGGGATAGTAGAACTCCCACCACCACTGATGACCGACCACCTCTACTTTCAGCGCCTTGCCTGGAGGCTGCGCCGCCACACTGAAGAGTCCGCTAATCGTAATGGCGAGCACAATAAAGAGAATAATGGCCGGAATCACCGTCCAGAGCACCTCGATCCTGGTGCTGCCATGAATCTGCCGCGGATTGGGCATGCCCGGGCGCTCGCGATAGCGGAATATCGAGTAGAGCAGCCATGCCTCAACGCCCACAAATATCACTGTGGCGATAATCAGGATCAGATAAAACACGCCGCTCTCAGACTGAGCAACAGGCCCCGCCGTGTTCAAGATGGAGGGTGAGTTCTCCCCGCACGCGGCTAAAAGCATCGAGGACAAGAACAGACCCGCGACCACCAGCGGCCAGCGCTTTGCCCCGCGAAATAAAGGCATCCTCACGTCTAAATCTCCTACAGAAAGTTTTTGACGATGGACAATGATGTCTTTGTTCAGGCGACATTACTTCCACATTACGCTGTAGTGTAGCCATAGCCCCTGACACTGAGCTTGCAGTTTTTCCTCCCAACCTTACAGCAACCTGAAAGGAATGGCATTCTTTATTGACTCCTCAGCGCCCGCGGCGCTTCGCCAGGACGAACGGATAAGCGACTGGAGGTAGCAAGGGGCCGGAAGGTTATCCCTGAGATACCTGCTCATGGGGCACATCTTCCTGCTCGTTCATATCGTCATCATCCTCATCCTCTTCTGACTGCACCAGTTGCGCATCCATTGCGGCCTCGGAGGCGCGCTGCTTCTGCTCCTGCATCTGCAACCAGCGAATCAGCAGCACGCTCATAATTCCAATATAGAGGATATTGCCGGGCACCCACATAATCAGCCCGCCCAACTGCTGGTCCGTCACCGGCGAGAGTCCCCAGGCCCGTACCGGCTGCTGCACATATGGCGCGTAGAGCGGCGGGAAGAAGGTAAGACCGGCTCCCAGCAAGACGGCGGGCATACAGTTGAAGAAGAGATAGAGAATCTGCCCGCCGATGGAGAGGCGCGGCAGCTCCTCGACTGGACTGAAGATCGGCCACCAGGCAATGATGGAAAAGATGATAAAGGTCAGGTGCTCCAGAATATGGATAGACTCATTGGAGAGCGTGGCATCGTATAAGGGCGGTGCGTGCCAGAGCCAGAAATCGGCGTTGTAGAGCACGAAGGCTACAACCGGGAAGGTCAGGCCCCTGGCGATCAGAAAGACACCGCGATTGCGCAAGAGCGGGCGGATCAACCATCCCGGCATACCGAGCAGCAGCAGTGGCGGCCCCACCAGCGTAATCACTAAGTGCTGCACCATGTGCGCACTGAAAAGGTACTCGTCGCCCAGTTCGTCCAGCGGCGAGGCCAGCGCCAGGAAGATGATCAGCACGCCGACCAGGAAGGTAATTACCTGGCCGCGCTTTACGGAACCGGCGAGGTGATATTTTTCGCGCAGCGGACCTACAGCGTAGAGATACAGTCCAACCACCAGCGCCGTGCCGATCAGAATAGAGGGGGCCAGATTCCACTGCGTCAGCCAGAATTCAAGCCCCAGGTTTGCTTCCACGTCTGCTCGCCTTTCCAGATATTCTCCGATAAGTTCCTGATATACTATAGCAAGACCGACATCTTGCGACAAGGGATCCCTTCTCCCTCTCAGGGCTATGTAATTCTCCCCACCCCGCGCCCCGCAAGGGGGCGGCCGCCCCCTTGACCCCCGCTTCTGGCGAGCATTACATAGCCCTGTCTCCCTCTAGCATGGGAGTGTTCGCGCGGCAAAGCCGCACAACCTGCCCTCCCATCAGGCGAGTGCCGCAGGAGCGAGCACATGTTCAGGCAACTGTAAGGAATAGTTTACCCCTTGCAAGGGCGCTATCAGGAGAAGTCATGACAATAGGAGGCGTCGAATTATGAAGCAAAGGGGATACCTTACATTATGCAGCTTATACCTGCTGAGGAAGAGCGACAGGGCATAGCAGCGACGCCGGGACCTTCGAAAGAGCCGGGACCGGTACGGGCAACCATCGCCAGTTATGTCGATCTGATGAAGCCACATGTGACAGTGCTGCTGCTCGGTGTGACGGCGGCGGCGATGGCGATTGCGCAGCAGGGATTGCCGGCGCCCGCTCTGCTCCTGGCTACGCTGCTGGGAGGAGCAATGGCAGCCGGCAGCGCGAACAGCATTAATTGTTATATTGACCGCGACATCGATCAGATTATGGGACGCACGCAGCGCCGTTCATTGCCCGCTGGCAGGGTCGCGCCCAGAAACGCGCTGATCTTCGGCATCGCCCTGGGCGTCGCTTCCTTCATTGTTCTGGCCGTCTTCGTGAATATGCTCAGCGCGATACTCTCGGTTGCCGCTATTCTGTTCTACGTATTTGTCTACACGCTGGGGTTGAAGCGTACTTCCGCACAGAACATTGTTATCGGCGGCGCGGCGGGCGCGGTGCCCGTCCTGGTCGGCTGGGCCGCTGTTACCAATACGCTGACGCTTCCCGCAGTCTGGCTCTTTGCCATCATTTTCTACTGGACGCCGCCGCACTTCTGGGCGCTCTCCCTGCTCATACAGAAGGATTACGAGAAGGCGCGCGTGCCGATGCTGCCCGTGGTGATGGGCGAGGATGAGACGCGCCGGCAGATTCTGCTCTACTCGCTCTTGCTTTTAGCTGTTACCCTTATTCTCTTTGCGATGCATACGATGGGCTATCTCTATCTGGTGGCAGCGGTGGCGCTGGGAGGTGTGCTGATTTATATGGCGGTCCGCCTTGTACGCGACCATACAAAGAAGTGGGCACGCACTCTCTTCTGGTATTCTAACTGTTACCTCGCGGCTATCTTCGCCGCGATGGTTGTGGACAGAGTAATCCATTGACACCATGTACATGTTTCCTGGCAACTCACCGCTGCGCGGTTCGCCGGGGGGAGGGGTGTGCCGCAGGCGCACAACAATATGCACATCGCGTTCGTTAGTCAGTCGAAAGTCGAACGGTAGAGTTAAGCTATGATACGTTGGAACTGGCGCCTCGCTTCGAGGCTATCCGTTGTCACCCTGGCGGTCCTGGTCGTGCTGATCGTCGCCATCATTCAACGCAATAACGCGGCGACATCGGCGCAGCTCAATAGCGGTAATGCGCCTCCCAACGGCTTGCAGGGCACGAGTCTGGGCGATACACCGGCACCGGATTTTCGCCTGACCGATCAGTTGGGACAACAGGTATCGCTCTCGCAATTCAAGGGGAAGCCGGTAGTGTTGACCTTCATGTACACGCATTGTCCCGATATTTGCCCACTGACCGCGCAGAAGATGCACGCAGCGCTGCAAATGCTTGGCAGCAGCGCTCACGATATCGGGGTGCTGGCGGTGAGCACAGATCCACGGGGGGACACCCGGGCGGCGGCGCTCAGCTTCACGAAGGCTCATGACATGCAGGATTACTGGCACTACCTGATCGGCACCCAGACTTCACTCTCCCACGTCTGGACGGCCTACAGTGTCTATGCCGCCCCGCAGATCCATTCGGTGAGCCACAGCACGGGACTCTATCTCATAGATAAGCAGGGCCGCGAGAGTGTTTTCCTGGACGACAGCTTCACTCCTGCACAACTGGCGAGCGACCTCAAGATTCTGCTGAACTCTTGACTACAACTGCCACTATAACTTGCGCGTTAGCCGCGTCGTGGTCCTGCCGCGACTGCGTGCCGGCGGGGGATAATAGACAGGAGTGGACGCAATGATATCGCCAACGCGCAGTTGCACCTGCACGTAGCGGTACGCCGGGCGATGATAGTGCGCGAAGAGCATGAGGCTGTGATGCGCGATTACATCGGCCTCATCGGTATGACGTGACAGGATCATCTGCCCGCCAATGGTCTCCTGAGCGATAGCGGCCTCTACCTCCTCACCCGGCTCGCCCATTGTCAGTTTGCGCGTCTCACGGGGCATACGGTTCGGCCAGAGGATGAGCGCGATGGACTGCCCCTTGAGGCGCTGCTCATGCAGGCGCTCGCTCAGGTAATCGGCAAGCCTGCGGATAGCGGCGCAGGTCTCGTCGGCATCGGCGATATGATGGAAACGCACACGAGCGTTCTGGCTCAATGGAGGGGCATCCGGCACAACGAGGCTGTTATCTTCGCCCGAAGCAACCTGATAGAGCCAGCCGCCCATCCGGCCCAGGCGCCGGATCAGGCCCTCTTCATTCAATGCGGCAACCTGCGCGAAGGTGGTGATGCCAAAGTCGCGCAGGTGCGCTACCAGTTCGGCCAGGGCCACAGGATCGAACTGCTCGCTCCTCCCCTCCATGTCAAACGAGTGCGTAGAGCGCCCTTCCTGCTGCTCGCTCAATTCTGGCAAGGCGCCCGGAATGCCGCTGCCAGCGGAACGTACCTGCAACAGCATCGTCAGGGGCAGCGTCTGCACAAACGATGCCTCGCGCCCCGCCGGGATATAGAGCACGCCCTGGCGACCATCTCTGCGGCTCATCAGCGCGGCCAGCTCCGCGATAGCCTTGCCGTTGGCAATGCCGATCTGCGCCGTCAGCCCCATCTCGGCTATTTCGGCACAGAGCCGCTCCGCCAGGGCCACCGGCGAATCAAAAGGCAGTTCGCAGCCGCGCAGATCGATAAAGGCATCGGCAATCGGCACCGATTCGATGATGCGCGAGTACGCTTTGTAGCGCTCCCGCAGCTTTTGCAGCACCGGCTGATAGCGGTCATAGGCTGCCGGCAGAAAACGTGTGCGCGGCGCCAGGCGATGCACGCGGCGCAGAGGCATGCCGGGGCTGATCCCCAGGCGCACAGCAGCCGGCGAGGCATCAATGACCCGTCCCGGCTCGTTGGGGCGCCCGGTGCCGGTGCCCACGACGAAGCTCAGCCCGCGCAGCGTCGGATCGAATATCTCTTCCAGGGTGCAATAAAAGTGACGGATACGTACATGCATGATGCCATGTCGTAGACGCGCGCGCTCCGCTGCTCGCGCGGCCTCGCGTAAATCGATAGAGTGGGCAGCGGGCAGATGACCATTTGTTGATCCGCCGCTGCTCTGGGGACTGTTCTGTAAAGCTGGCGCTATATGAGATTGTTGCATAATGATCTTCTATATTTTTCCATGTACGAGCACAACGACGATCCACATGTTTGCTACTATAAACGCGCGCCAGGCGGCGGTTTGCACATGGCCTGGATTCTCGCACCCTCGATGGCCGCAATAGTGTAGGCATACAGCACATACATGCACATATTATATCTCAGAGCGCCGGGAGCTTATCAAGCCTGACGGGCTATCAAGTTATCCCGCTTCATCCCATTTCTTATCGTGCTACGCGAGCCACAGCAATTTTTGCTCGGACTATTGCAATGGAACAGAGCCTGGGGTATAGTGAGAAGGCAGCTCATAGCTTTTCATTCATCAATCCTGAGAAGAGGATACGATCATCACCGCAGCAAGGAGGGCGCGATGCAAGACCGAGACCGCTTTGACAGGTTCACCGAGCGGGCCAGAAAGGTGCTATCGCTCGCACAGGAGGAAGCGCAGCGCTTCCAGCACAACTATATCGGAACCGAGCACCTGCTGCTCGGCCTGGTCCGCGAGGGCGAGGGCGTGGCCGCCAGAGTATTAGCCAATCTTGGCATAGAACTCAGCAGGGTGCGCGGTGCTGTAGAATTTATCATTGGCCGGGGAGACCGCATCGTTCTGGGGGAGATTGGCCTGACGCCGCGCGCCAAGAAGGTGATCGAGCTGGCCGTTGATGAAGCTCACCGGATGAATCACCACTATATCGGCACCGAACACCTGCTGCTTGGCCTGGTCCGCGAAGGCTCTGGCATCGCCGCCGGCGTTCTGGAGAGCCTGGGCATCAATCTGGAGAAGGTACGCACAGAGACAATCCACACGCTTTCACAGGTTGGAGCCGCTGCCGCAACGCCGAAATCAGCTCCCGATGCTTCCCTGCACTGGCGCTTCCCCAGATCTGAAAATTATACGCTGACGGAACAAGCAGGCAACGTATTGAGCTATGCACGGGAGGAGGCAAGGCGTTTGCAGCACGACGCCGTTCGCCCTGAACATATGCTGCTTGGATTGGTGCACGAGGCTGATGGTCTTGCAGCCAGAGTATTGAGCGAGATGGGTGTCGATCTCGTCAAGACAAGAAGCGCGGTTGAAGAACTGGTTAAACGCGGGGAGCGGCAAGTTATCGACCTCGATCTGGCGCCGCTGGTGAAGGCGCAGATCCACCTGGCCGCCGATGAGGCCGAGCGCCTGGGACATGACCTTATAGGAACCAGGCATCTGCTGCTGGGATTGCTGCGCACGGGCGAGAACGCCGCTTCGCGCGCGCTTGGCAAGCTGGGCATCGATCTGGCGCAATTGCGCGAAAAAACGCTCCAGGCCAGCGATGAGCAGAATGAGAAAGAGAATCCTCAGTAGGATCCTGCAACGGCTAGCGCCGTTGCAGGATCCTACTGAGGATTTTTGAGAGAGTATATTGGGGTGACGGGGCCGCGCGAACGCCCGGCCAGAGAGGACGGTGAGAATCAGACACTCTCTGAAAAGCGAAGGCTTCATTATGTGGAGCGAGTACAATATATAGTGAAGTAAAAGCTAGTAGAGGGAGAGATGGGTGGGATGAAACATGAGCCTGCGGACGAAATCTCGCAATCTGAAGCGCCGGACGAACCACCTTCCACTGAAGAGGATCAGTACGCGGAGAGCGTGGAACTGACTATCGTTCTGGCACGTCTGAATAGCTATTGCAACGGTCAGGTCTCCGTCGAGGATCTGGAGATCCTCGGCTTTAGCCTGCATCACCTCTTTTACAGCGTCAGCGCGCTCTATCGCGACGTGCTGCCGGAACTGGCCGCCATCGGACAACCTCCGCTGGAATCTCGGGACGGCATCAATGACCTGCTGCGACTCCATCGCATCTGGACGCGACTGCAAATAGTGAGGCGTCTCCTGGGGAAGATCGAGCCGCTTTGCCATCTGCTCAGCAACACCATCACCTGCATCCTCGACGCTCTTGACGCTCCACAGAGTGACTACTATCTGCACACGGTGCCGCCGGAGATACCTACACAATCTTACCAGGAGTATTTACGCTACCTGGAGGACCAGGAGGAATGGGAACGGACGGTAGCGCTGCTGGGCGAACACGTCAACGCATGGCAGCGCTGTTATGAGCAGCGTCTCTTCTTTGCTACCTGCTTTGCCCATCTCAGCACGGCCATCCCCTCTCTACCGCAAGTTGACAGCGCCTTCGCGTCCCTGCTGGATGCCGCGAGCGCGATCTTTAGCGATATCCTGCTGGATTTCCATGCTGTTTCAGCCGGCGATGCGATAGCGGTCGCTACTGTCCTGCTCGATATGATGCAGAAAATCGATCAGATACTCATACAGGTCGATGTCCTGTCGGAGCCACTACATGCCCTGCTCAAAGAGCATCTCGTTGGCGTGGAGTAAATATTGCCGGGAGATGACATGTAGAGACGGCGGCTTGCCCCCGTCTTCTATACGACCCGTCTTCTATTACGAAATGAACCGATCTTAACCACAATTTACGAAATGAACCGATCTTAACCACAATTGCGGAGTCTTAACGAGAACATAACCAGATTCACGCTGCTTTTCGCCACCCCCATAGGGTATTCTGCAACATAAAAGAGTTACTATCCGGTGCAAGGAGCCGCATTATGTGCAGGGAGGTCGTATCTCATCCTCCACACGAGCAGACAACAAACGTATACACCTACCAGACCATAGAGACGGTCGATGCTGTCGCAACAGCGATGAGACGCATTACCGGGACACGCTCACCGCAAATCGCTCTGGTGACGATCAAGTTGCACTTCGATCACGAGGGACGCATTTATGCTGCTCGTCGCGCACAGGCACGGCACTGCACCCACTACCTGCTTGATAACCTGCGCCCCCTGGTACGCAGAACCGATGAAGTGTTTCTTCTGGATCATAGCTTCTATTTTGTGCTGCCCGGCGCTAACCTGGAAGGCGGCCGCATTGTCCAGGATCGCCTGTGGGATGCCCTGCTCTGGCGCGTTCATAATATTTCTGTCGAACAGATCGTGCGTCCAGGCACTATGATGATCGGCTATAGTGCCTATCCGCAGCCTCAGGAAGAGATTAGCGAGTGCATCAGCGCGGCCAGCGTAACCCGCATGCGCTTTGACGCGCCAGGCGAGAGAGCCGCGCGCCGGGCCGCCGCACACGAGAGCCGGTCCGGCGATGAGGATCTGCCGGGCGTGGCTCGTAAGCTGGGCGTCCCCTACCTTTCACTGCTTCCCCGCAAGCTGCCGGAGAAGGTGCAGCAGCTTGTAAGCCCTCAACTGGCGCAGGAACTGCATTGTTATCCACTGGGCCGCGAACGTGATATGCTCACGGTGGCAATGGAGAATCCCCAGGATAGCAAGGCGCTGGCTCGTTTGCGCGAGGCAACGGGATTGCATATCTTTCCCGTGCTGACGCGCCCGGAAGAGCTACAGACAGCCCTGGCGGAATTGAGCCAGCTTGTTCGCGCCTGACGCCCTTGCTATAATAACATTAAATACAACATTCATAATAGAAAGGTTCTATTTTCATGCGAACAATCGTCACCGGTGGGGCAGGCTTCATCGGATCACATATTGTGGATCAATATATCGATGCCGGTCACGAGGTTGCCGTGGTGGATAATCTCTGGGAAGAGGGCGGCGGCAAGGAATCCAACCTCAATCCGCGCGCCAGATTTTATCACGCCGACATTACGGACGAGGCCGCTCTGGCACGTATCTTCGATGAGGTAAAACCGGAGATCGTCTGTCACCAGGCTGCGCAGCACAGCGTCGCCATCTCAACCAAAAATCCCAGACTGGATGCCCGCGTCAATGTGCTGGGCCTGATTAACGTGCTGAGCAATTGCACGCGCGTCGGCACACGCAAGATCATCTTCGCCTCTTCTGGCGCAACTTACGGCACGCCGGTACGCCTGCCGCTCGATGAGGATGTTCCACAGCGTCCCGAATCACCTTATGGCATCACCAAGATGGTCGCCGAGCACTACCTGCGCTACTGGCATGATGCCAACGGGCTGAACTATACCGCTCTGCGCTACGGCAACGTTTACGGCCCGCGCCAGGATCCCAACGGCGAGGCCGGGGTGGTCGCCATCTTCGCCAGGCGTTTCCTCGCCCACGAGCCAGTGCGCATCGATTGGGACGGCGAGCAGCGCAAGGATTATGTCTATGTCGAGGACGTGGCGCGCGCCAATCTGCTCGCCATCAATCGCGGCGATAACGATATCTTCTGCATCGCCACGGGCAAAGCAACCTCGGTGAATGAAATCTACGAGATCCTGGCGCAGATTACCGGCTACCGGCCCGAGATCGTCAAAGCGCCCAAGCGGCCCGGCGATATCTACCGCGCCTATTTCAATTGCAGCAAGGCGGAACGCATCCTGAACTGGAAGCCCTCTGTCTCCTTCGAAGAGGGTGTAAAAGCCACCGTCGAGTTCTTCA
>DATGLE010000028.1:0-18648 GCA_035294325.1 Ktedonobacteraceae bacterium
GACCCACTATGAACTCTTTGAGACCAGGCAAGCGCTGCTCGATGCGGCCAAAAAGTGCTTTGAGCGCTTCAATCAGCGCCCGGAAAAGATCCTGTCGGTCATCGGCTCCAAAGCCCAAAAAGTTGCTTGATTGGACTTAGAAACCTCCAATCCAATGTTGACGAAGGCCACTTTTCCAACCAGCCGTTAGGCAAGAGCTTTTCCCGCCGTGGCATTGGTCGGCAGCCCGACGATGAAATCTCGGGAGAACATCTCGGCAATCTCCACGAAGTCTTTTCTCAGGAGCGGTTCGCCACCGGACAAAAAGACGCACTGGACCCCTTGCAAGTGCTCTCGCATGAGGTCTAACTCCTCCATCGTAGGGTCGGGCAGTTGCACGATTTCGCTACAAAAGGAGCAATTGAAGTTGCAGCGCCGGGTAATCTGGAGGATCACCGAAAGTGGACTCCGAAAGCCTTCGGCAGCTTTGCCCACATCGAAGCCGGCGATGGCCTTAAAATGATGCCGCGTGTCGTCGAAAAAAATTGGCTCGGGTCTGGCGATGCGGGCGTCGCTCCTTGCAACCTGACTGGTGGGGATAAGGTTGCTCATTGGGAAACCTCCTGCTTCCTGGACAGCTTTCGATACGGATGAAGCGCGGGGGCCTCTCCGGTGCCCTGCTGGTCATAGCGGATACTCACCATGTCACTATGAGGACACCGAACAGGCTTGAATACAGGAGCCGGTTTGCCTTGCTTCCTGGCTTGTTCAACCCGTTTGGGGTATGCCTTTTCCTTCTTGACCTTCCATGTCAGAGCGGATGTAACGGCCTCAGTCGCTTTGACATGAGCGGAACAGACCAATTGAGCAGGAAGATCAGGATATTCAGCCCGAAGTGGATAGTATGTTCGTTTGTGCAACTCTACGCCGTTGCTACAGTCAGTGGTAAATCCGACCTTCGCAACGGCATTAAAGCAGGCAGTATACTGCTCAAGCGTTGCCTTGAGGCTATGCGCCTGCTCTGGTGTTGGATTGAGGTGGACGATTACCGTTCTCTCCATACAGAGACCATATCCTATATACCAGGATATTGTCAACAAAAGAAAGGAGAGGGCACATTCCTCCCCGTGGCTAGAAGCCAGGGGGAGGAATGCGCCTTTAAGATGATGGCAATGCAGGGCCATTGGTCACGCAAGGTGTCGATGAGGAGGTACATTGCGTTATGGGCAACGGCGGACTTGCGCCGCAGACCGGTGAGCGGGGTACACATCCACGGCGGCGCTGCGTCCCTACGGAACTCCGGCATTGCCATCGGATATGAGCATATGTGTTTGGTGAGCGGACAGAGACCCGGCATTGCCATCGAATATGAGCATATGTGTTTGGGTGAGCGGACAGAGACCTGGCATTGCCATCGGGTGCAGGCATGTACGTTTGGTGAGCCAGGCAAGCTCGGCGCTTCGGCCCCCACCACCCCATAGTTTTCACGGGTAGGTTTTTTGGCGACGCCGCTGCTCGCGCTTGCGCTGCTTACGGCGCGCCTTCTCGCGGCGCTGGCGTTGCTTCTCTCGCTGCCGCTTGAGCCACCCACTGACGACCTTGAGCAACGGCCTGAGCTGAGACGGCCACGGCTGCGGCACAAAGCGCCCCAGAGGCAGTGACTCGCCGCGCAGCAAGGCCGCTTCAATGCTGAGCCTGCCGCGTAAAAAGCAGCTCTCCTCCCGCTCCCGTGTGACAGGCTCCTGGCAGGACCCTTGGTGCCCGTGCTCTGCCTCTTCTTGGGCTTCGGCCTGGCCTCCCACGCTCACCACCCATAAGGTTGCCACCGCCATCGCCAACCACAAGCGTCCCGCCCGTCTGGGATCGCGCATCTTGGTCTGATGCCACTGCCATCCCCCACGTTTCTGATCCTTAAAGCCGCCTTCAATCCAAAACCGCAGGCTGTACCAGGCCACCTGGCACTCCTCGTTGGGCAAATCCGTGGCGATGATCCAGCACTGCTCATAGCCCACTTCCCAATGGATGAGCAGATGACACCGTAAGCGTTCCTCATGCCCGCATTCCACCTCCCCAGCCCAGTTTTCTCCCGGATGACCGACCAGGGCGCTGATCGGTTGCCACTCCTCCTTGCCGTCCACAGGTCGGATCTTGACAGCATCGTTGACACGCAGAAACGGGTGCCATCCCAACGCCGCGATCTGCTCATAGAGCCAGCAGGCCTACAAGCCCCGATCCGCCAGCACGATCACCGGCCAGTTGGGCGGGACCGCTGCGGCCAATGTCTGCAACAACTCTTCCCAGATCGGACGCCACGATCCCTTGGCATGGGCACTCATGATCTGCCAGGCCACTGGGATCGCACAGCCCCGATACTGCACGCTCACCGCCAACACCGTAAAGCGGTCCGACAAGTGCGTCGCATCCAGCGCTAAGGCCAGACGGTGTTCTGAACCGGCCCACCAACTCAGTATCCAGCCCAGCAAGGGGGCAAAACAGGTCCGCGGTTCTAGCTCTGTCCTGTGCTCACCCCGTTTGTCGTCGGCATCATAACACCACTCCCGTAACCGCTGGCGCAGATTGCCTTTGGACCAGCCGAGCGCCTGGGCTAAGAAGCAGACCACCGTGGTAATCCCACAACTCCTGGTCAACACGATCCCGTAGCTCCACAATGCCAGCACAGCTGCTTGTGGACGGCTCAGATGGGGCAGATGCCCGCTGATTTCTCTTTGCCAATGTGCTATTGTTTCCGCAGGGGACATCTCCATGCTCCTGATAGGCACTGAAAAGACTTGGCTCGTCTTTCATCCTATCAGATGGCGATGTCCCTTCGGTCTGCTCACGTTAAAAAACCTACCCGTGAAAGACCACCCCATAGCCCCTCCCAGTCGGCGCTTCGCCCCTACTGCGGTCCCGGCATTCTTTCCACTGCCGAACCTGGTTGCCATTGTTCATTTTTTGATCCATCTCGCGCGATGCCAGCAGAGTTGCCTGCTTTGCTTCCCTCCAACATAGTGTATAGCTGTCTCGTATAAATGCTAGCAAGAAACGATAGAGGAATCGCCTCAATGCAACCCAAACCCAACCATCTCGGTTACAAATATGCGGAACAATTCAAAGATCAAGGCATCGTTGCGGTCTACCATCACCGTCGTCCGTATCCAGATGAGGCGATCAGCAAACTGGTGGAGCTGGTAACTGACGAGCCGCGCGCTGTACTTGATGTGGGTTGCGGGACCGGCGACCTGGCCCGCCGCCTGGTACACCATGTGGAGCGCGTCGATGCCGTCGATTTTTCCTTGCCTATGATCGAGAAGGGAAAAACACTGCCAGGAGGGGATGATCCTCGCCTCAACTGGATCTATGGCCTCGTCGAAGAGGTCGCGTTACACCCTCCCTACGCGCTCATTACTGCCGGCGAGAGCCTGCATTGGATGGCTTGGGATATCGTTCTCCCCCGATTTCAGCGTATGTTGACTCCGCCTGGGTATCTCGCCATTGTTGGGCGGGACACTACACCCAATCCCTGGGACGATGCTCTCCGGGCAATCATTCAGCGCTACTCGACCAACCGCGAGTACGTCCCGTATAATCTGACCGACGAGCTGGTGCAGCGGAACCTCTTCGAGCCACAGGGCGTTCTGCATACCGCTCCGGTTCCTTATGTCCAGTCCGGCGAAGACTACCTGCAATCGCTTCACTCACAGAACGGCCTCTCACGAGAGCGAATGGGCGAGCAGTCGGCGCAGGCTTTTGACAAGGAGTTCAGGCGCGCAATCTCGCCTTTTCTGCATGATGGGCGGCTCCATCTCTCCGTCGTCAGTCTGGTTGTCTGGGGCCTGCCACATGGCTAAGGGATAAGTTCAGGACACTACAGACGAGGAGAAAAAACTTTGTTTGAAAGACAGATTGAGGAGGCTGGACTCAATAGCTGGCCTGCGCTCCAGCAGCTCCTTTTCGATGGCTGGATCATACGCTTTGCTCAGGGATACACCAAACGGGCCAACTCGGTGACGCCGCTCTATCCATCGCTTCTACCTGTCGAAGAAAAAATCGTGCAGTGCGAGCATCTATATGAGCAGCAACACCTGCCGACCACTTTTCGCCTCATTTCGTTTTCAGAGGAGAGCCACGAACTGGAGCAATTGCTGGCGCAGCGCGGCTACCGCTACCTTGATCGCACACTCGTTATGAGTACTCAATTGTCTTCCGGGGCAGCGAGAGGCAATCCAGCATGCCACGTGCTGTCACTTGCAGACTGGTTCCCGATCTATATAAGCTTCAACGAGCGTTACAGCGAATTACAGCACCTTCACCGCGCGCTCTTGGAATGCATTTCAACTCCGCTCATCTATGCGGCTCTCTATCAGCAGGATAAACCTGTCGCGTGCGGTCTGGGTGTGCTGGAGCACGAACTTTTCGGACTTTTTGATATCGTGACGGACCCGGCGCTGCGCAGAAAGGGCTACAGCACGCAGTTGGTCACGGCGATGCTCGATTGGGGCAGGCAACATGGCGCGCAATATGCCTACCTGCAAGTCGTAGACGCGAACCAGCCTGCGCAGCAGTTGTACGCGAAAATCGGCTTCCAGCATTGTTACTATTATTGGTATCGCCAGCGACCATAATAAAAGCAGAAAAAAAGGATTATGAAGGTTAACAACCAACATCGGCAATCCCGGGGTGTGGTAGGGGCGCAGCGCCGGCTGAGAGGGGATGTGGAGCGGTGGGGGCCGATGCGCAAGCCCGCTTTTCCTCCCCAATCCTCTCACTAGCGGCACAGATGAGAGCGGGCTTGCGCCAGGCCCCCACTACCCAACCCGACCACCCGGCCAGCGCCGCGCCCCTACAGTATCCCATCCCCCCTTTCCCAATTGCCCTACACCTCCTGCAAATAGCGCAGCGCCGCCAGGATATAGGCGCGGGCCGCTAACGTGAGGTCCGCAATGCGTATGCGCTCGTCGGGCATGTGCGCTCGCTCGACTTCTCCAGGGCCGAAGAGCAGGGACGGCACATGCCCCAGGTTGACCAGCAGGCGCAGGTCCGAGCCATAGGGTGCACCCTCGATGCGAGGAGACTGACCGGTAAGATCCTGTATGCACTGGCCGCAACACTTTACCAGGGGATGATCCGCCGCGATTTCGCCGCTCTCGAACTGGCCGCCGGGCCAGGTGATCTCTGGCGGGTGATCTTTGAGCCAGGGATCGGCTTCGGCCAGATTGAGCAGCGTGCGCTCGAACTGATCGCGCACGGCCTGACAACTTTCGCCCACAGCCACGCCGATGCGCCCCTCGAAGACCAGTTCTTCCGGCACCGATGAAGACCAGTTGCCAGCCTGCACGCGGCCTATGTTGAGCGCGTAGGGCAATTTCATGACGCTGAAAAGCGGATGTTCAACTCCCCTATTGCGCTCCTTCTCCAGTTGCAGTAATGCTCTGTGGATCTCTAAATACTTCTCGACAGCACTGACGCCCTCCAGGCGCACGCAGGCATGCGCGGATTTGCCAGCGACTCGTACACGGAATGTCAGCGCGCCCGCCTGGGCCGGTATAAGCCTGAGTCTGGTTGGCTCACAGATAATCGCGGCATCCCCCCTGTGTCCGCGCAAGAGAGTGGCGAAGGTGCCCAGACCGCCATCTTCCTCACCGATGACGCTTTGCAGCATGAGCGAGCCGCGCAGCGGGACGCCCGAATCCTTGATAGCCTTGATAGCATACAACGCCGCGATCAGCCCGCCCTTCATATCGGCTGCGCCGCGCCCGTAGATATATTCGCCATCCGCCTCGGCTCCCCAGGGATCGCGCGACCAGTTGGCGTGATCACCTTCCGGCACAACGTCGATATGCCCATTGAAAATCAGGCGTTTGCCGGGTCCTGCGCTCCCCTGCCAGGCGCCAACCAGGCCCGGCGTCTCATATCCATCGCGCTCGACCTCCATACCCGGAAAATCGGCGCGCCGTTGCATTGCGGCCACATCAATCGTCCACAGATCCACGTCCATCCCCATTTCACGCATACGTATTCCCAGCCAGCGCTGCGCCTCCGCCTCGCGCCCGGTGATGCTGGGAATGCGCAGAAGTTCGCGGAACGTCTGAATCAACGCGCCCTCATCCAGGGATGAGAGCGCTCGCTGCTCGGTTTCAGTCAATGGCATGTGTTCTAATCCTGATCCTATTGAAGCGTGTGGTAGATTTTACGAAAGCGAGACGGGCATAATGACCTCTTCATTATCGTAGAGGAAGGTCGCTCCACCCGTCGCAAAGTTTGGCACGTCGGCCACAGCTGCGCGGCCCTCTGGGGAGTCCAGTATGGCTTCCAGCGCTTCCCGCGACTCACCATACAGGGCGACGATCATGTAGTACGCGGGAGTCTGCCCTGCCTCGGTGGCCTCGCACTTGCCAATTGTCCAGCCTTTCAGTCCTTTCATCTTCTTCGCCAGCGGAATGTGATGCTCGTAGTAATAGCGATCAAACGCCGCCGGGTCCGTTGGATGTCCGTAGAGTACCGTTAACTTGTACATGCGCTGTGACTCCTTTCGCGAAATAAATAGAGGCGATGACTGTCCAACATTTCGATGCTCAATGATACAAGCCAGAGCCGGCTGATAGCAAGTAAGCAAGTATAAAGGATATAGAGCATGGGCCAGCACAAGGGCCCCACCCCCGCCACCCAACCGCCCCTGGCCCCTACGGTGGTACGATCCTGGGTGCGCCTCCGTAGCCACCGTAGGGGCCAGGGGTGGGGAAATGGGGCGGTGGGGGCCTTGTGCTGACCCGTGTCGGAATTGTGATTATTGCTCACCTTCGCTCAGGCTGGCGAGGCGGCACATCTCCGGCCAGAGCAGCGCCACGCACAGTACCACCAGGATCGTGCCCGCGCCCCCGCTCACCACCGCGATCACCGGGCCGAGCAATTGCGCAACCAGGCCCGACTCAAAGCCGCCCAGTTGATTCGACGCTCCGACGAAGATGGAGTTGACGGCTGCCACGCGTCCACGCATCGCATCGGGCGTGCGCGTGAGCAGCAGCGTGCTGCGAATAATCACGCTGACGTTATCAAACGCGCCCAGCAGAAACAGCATCAGCAGCGAGAGCCAGAACGAACGCGACAGGCCGAAGATAATCGTAGCCAGCCCGAAAGCGGCCACCGCCAGCAGCAGCGTTCTGCCCGCCTTCTTGAACGGAGGTCGGTGCGCGACAATGAGCGCCATACAGACGGCTCCAACAGAAGGCGCGGCCTGCAACCAGCCCAACCCCTCGGGTCCGACGCGCAAAATATCCTTCGCGAAGATTGGCAGGAGCATTGTCGCGCCGCCCAGCAGTACGGCAAAGAGATCGAGGGTAATGGCGGCCAGGATCACCCGCGTCCTGCGCAGGAAGCTTATGCCTTCGAGCAGCGAGCGCAGCGTTGTTCGCTCTCCTGCCCTGTTGAGCGCTCTTTGCTGCCCGCCACGCAGCGGCAGCAACATGATGGCGAAGATCAAAGAGGCGGCGGCATCCAGGGCATAGACTGGCGTGGCGCTTCCAGATAGCGCAATGACAAATCCACCCAGCGCCGGTCCCACGACAGCCGCCAGTTGCCATGAACTGCTCAACCATGTAGCCGCGTTCTCATAGAGATCCTCCGGGACAGTTTGCGGCACCAGCGTCGAGCTAGCAGGGCTGTTGAAAGCCATCGCCATACCGATCACCAGCAGGCAGCCGTAAAACAGCAGCAGCGGGCCGCGTGCGTAGGAGAGTGCCGTGAGGCCAAGCGCCGCCAGCGTCAGTACGATCTGGGTTACGATCACAATCCGCTTGCGGCTATAGCGGTCCGCAGCGTGCCCCGCCGGCAGCGACAGTACGATTACGGGCAGCACCTGTACCAGCCCGACTGCGCCTAATGCCAGCGCGGATCCGGTACGGTTATACAACTCCCAGCCAATCGCGACTGTGACCATCTGCTCGCCAATAGAGGCAACAAAGGCGCCAATAACCAGCAAACGGAAATCGCGAAAGCGCAGGGCACGATAAGGATCGTGGGAAGAACTGGCTTTTGAAGGGATCGCGGAGGATGGTGATATTTCAGCGGTCACTGGTTGTGATATTTTGTTCTCTGTATGGCTCACGGTATTACCTCACCATCATCCTACCATCATTCTCAGCGGTGTTTCAAGCAAAGATATGGCACTTCCAGGGCCTTTCCATGCTCGCACTTCTCGCGATCCGCAAGCGGATCGCTCGAAAAGAGGGAGTGCGCAGGCGGGGACGCGCGGCCCCGCCTGCGCACTCCCTCTTTTCGAGCAGGGCTTCGCCCTGCGAGTCCTTCTGGAAACATCGGTATATAAAAAACACTGCTGTCATATCACCAATTGCAACCTCCCCGGCGAGTGTGACATTATAGCCTTAGTGCGGGGCATGCCACTACAGCCCTTCGCCAGCACACTAGAATCAGGAGTATTACCATGACAACATCACGCGCCACAACGCATATCGACTGGGAAGCAGCGGGGAACGAAGTCGTCTCTCACCTGCAAGACCTGCTCCGGCTCGACACGCGTAACCCGCCCGGCAACGAGATCCGGGCCGCGCAACACCTGAGCGCCGTATTACAGCGCGAGGGGATCGATAGCCAGATCATAGGGCCATCGCCCGAGCGGGCTTCGCTGGTAGCGCGGCTGCGGGGTAACGGATCGGAGCCTCCACTGCTACTGATGTCGCACACCGATGTTGTGGCCGTCGAGCCTGAGAAGTGGACGCACGATCCCTTTGCCGCCGATATTGCCGATAACTTTATTTATGGTCGCGGAGCGCTCGACATGAAGAATATGGTGGCAATGGAACTGCTGACCATGCTACTGCTCAAGCGCAGCGGACAGCCATTGCGGCGCGACGTGATCTTTATGGCCGCCGCCGATGAAGAGGCCGGCGGCTGGCAGGGCGCGAGGTGGGTTGCGCAAAATTATCCCGAGTTGATCCGCGCCGAATATGCCCTTAATGAAGGAGGCGGCAATGGCATAGAGATTAATGGGAGACGCTATTATACCGTGCAGACGGCGGAGAAGGGGACGGCGCGTTTCCGCCTGCGCACAACTGGCACGCCCGGACACGGCTCGGTTCCACATGATGACAATGCCGTGCTCAAGCTGGCCGAACTGCTCGCCAGGCTGCGCCACGCGCGCACGCCGGTGCATTTCACGGCCTCGGCTCGCGGCTATATTTCAGGCATTGCCCAGGCTCAACCGCCAGAAATCGCGCGGGCGCTGCTGGCAATCCTGGACAGCGAAGTCGGAGCCGATGCGGCCATCGACGCTTTACCGGTAGAGGACTGGATCAAACGTGAACTGCGCGCCATAATCCGCAATACCATTGCTCCGACGATGCTCAGGGCCGGCGCTCAGGTCAACGTCATCCCCTCGCTGGCCGAGGCCACGTTCGATGCGCGCACGCTGCCCGGCTGGACAACGGATATGTTCCTCAAGGAGCTACAGGCCATCTTTGGCGAGGACGCCGACATTGAGTTCGTTCAGCCTGCCGAGCCGCTGGAAGCCGACCTGGCCTCGCCGCTTTTCGATGTCATTCAAGATGTAATGAAGAGGCACGACCCGGAGGCCACGATCATCCCCACCCTGCTGACCGGCGCTACCGATGCAAAGGCAGTCGCTCCCCTCGGCACCAAAGTCTACGGCTTCGCGCCGGAACTCTATACCGGAGACGACGGCTGGACGCGCGTCCACGGCCACGACGAGCGCATTCGCGTCGACGCATTGAAGTGGGGCGCGCGTGTGCTGTATGAGGTTGTGACACAATTTGCCGGATCTTGAAAAGAGAGCATGGTATGGCCCTGGCTCGAAGAGCCAGGGCCATACCATGCTCTCTCTTCAGGAGAACGCCGCTCAGGATATAGTGGCGGCGACTACTCCGTTAAGCGTGCCCACGAATATCTGATTGCCTGAAAGAGTAGGAGTGGCGAAATGCGGTATGGAGCCGACGGAGAGCGTGGTCCGTACCGCGCCGCTGGCGATATCCAGCGCATAGAGCGTCCCCTGTTTATCAAGACTGTAAACGGTATGGCCGCCTATGATCGGGGGGTAGGTGATCTGCGACTGCGCATGCCAGCCCACGTTCATTGTCGCCCCCGGCCCGACATTGACCTGCCGCAGCCCATCAGTGCAGGGTACATACACCTGCGAGCCAACCGCGGCAGTGCCGCCAAAGGCAGCGCAGATATCCTTCACCTCGGCCTGACCACCGACACCGCCCAGGGCATCGGCGTGCAGCAGATACGCCTGGCTGGATTTGCCAGCGATGAAGATCATCCCGTCCGGCAGCAAAACAGGTCCTATCGATCCCAGATCAGCATCGACAGCATTATCCCGCGCCCACTGCGCCGGTGCAAAGCCATCCTCCAGGCTTAACTTCGGCGAGAGGCGCAGCACCGAATCGCTGTGATCCCAATCGCCCTGCGTCACTTCGCCATTGCCTACCGCAACGTAAATGTCCCCGGCATCATCTACCGCCAGGGCAGAGGGCGCCCAGATGCCACCCTCACGCGGCGTCGGCACACGGTAGGATAACAATCCTCCGGTCCCATCCGTTCGCGACGCGATCACGGTTCCGATGTAATCGCTGCAATCTCCAGCAAGGCCGCCGTAAGCAACGTAAACCATATTGTGCGACAGCGCCAGAGCCGCGCGCTGCTGGTGTGCACGGGGATCCATCTCAGGAAGATCGGCTGAGCGACGCACGCGGACCTTGCCCGTGCTGGCATCAACGCCAACCAGAATATGCGCCGGTCCCTGAGATGTCTGGACCTCGGCAACGGCGAAGACGAGTCCGGTTGACGGATCATAGACAGGCGTTCCGGTAATGCCCAGCGGATCGATATCGCCACAGGGCAGCATTGAATGTGGAACGGGCGTGCCGAAGTTTGTATGCCACTGCACCTTTCCCGTCCCTGGATCCAGAGCATAGAGCGAATCGCCCTCTGTGGCTATAATCACGCGCCCTCCGACAACCAGCGGTTCGGCGTAGACCGCGCCATCTAGTTGCGCGTTCCATGCCTGCGTGAGCCTGTTGGGATCGGGCGCGTTGGCAATGTAGCCACTACGGACGTTGTTATAGTGATACGTAGTCCAGTCGGTGCTGCTCGTCGGGGCGGTTGCGGTTACGGTTGCGGTGGTAGGGGGCAGCGTTACGGGAGTCGTATTTGCCGGCGGGCCGCTCGATTGAGACAAGATGGGATCGCAGCCAGCCAGCGCAATCAGGAGTAGTATGAATACTCCTGGCAGCATACGCCGCGTGAGTTCCTTTATCACCTTCCTGAAATCTCCTTATTCGCAGTATAAACAACGCCTGGTCAGATCCTCATATCCTCTGTCACGTTCCCCCTCGCTACCTTTTGCGGTCCGGTTACTTAGTATAGGTAATCGTACCGGTCCCTGGCAATTTCCCAGCCCGAACAGGTAAGGTGATTTACAGTCCTCTTTCATGCGTAGATGGATTTGGACGCGAGTGGATACTGTGCATGGCCCGGCCCTGTCATTCCGAGTGCCGGGAATGACAAGGCCGGGCATGAAGTTAACGCCTATAGGGCGCCTCCTGCGGTGACTTGCGGTGGCCTGATTGTGCTACTGTAGGGGCCGCCCTGGTGGCGGCCCACGAGCTTATTCCATCGTCAATCTTGAACAGTAACATTCCATTACACGTCGCTGCTCAGAACGCAATTAAGCGCCGATATCCTCATCCAGTTCGATAGTCCCTGTGCCCATAGAGCAGCAATAGCCGCCCACGCGCACGGCTGCGATCTTACCATCATATCGCTCGATCTCGATATGCACGATGCTGGGCCGCCCCATCTCAAAGCCCTGTTCGCTGATGATCTGCGCCTCCTGGTCGCAGGTGACAACGCCATGCTGGACCAGGTAGCATCCTAACGGGCCGCTGGCCGATCCCGTTGCCGGATCCTCTGGCACTCCTACGCCAGGAGCGAACATGCGACTGTGGACCGTCGCGCCTTCTGTCTCGCCTCCGCGCGCGAAGACAAAGACGCCCGTCACGTTCAGCTCTTGCAGGATCCGCTCATATACGTCGCTGCGCAGGCGGATGCGCCGCATTGCCTCCAGATCCTTTACTGGCAGGAACAGAAAGGGCAGGCCACAGGATACTACCTCCCCTGGCAACTGCTCATCAAACACCTCCGTTTCAAGCGAGAGCAGGTCGGCGGCCAGCTGCCGGTCGGCGAACTGCGGACCAAATGTCGGCAACGGCTGGCTCATCTGAATGAAAATCGCGCCATCATCCCGCGTCTTGAGCGTGACGGGGATAGTCCCGATTCCCTCCTCAAGCAAGATCGTCGTTTCGCGCCCGGTCAACTCGATAAGCCGCTTCCGAGCCAGGACAAACGCAGTGCCAATCGTGGGATGCCCGGCCATTGGTAGCTCGGTGCCGGGCGTGAAGATGCGGACGCGGTACGCGTGCTTCGCATCCTCCGGCGGCAGCACAAATGTCGTCTCCGAAAGATTAAATTCTTTCGCCAGAGCTTGCATCAGTGGAGCGGATATTCCCCGGGCATCGGGAAAGACGGCGAGCGGATTACCGCCAAAGGGGCGGCGCGTAAAGACATCGACGATATGATAGGCCAGCCTCTTCATGAGTTCACCTTTTTCTCACTCATCTCATACAAGACCTGTCCCAGACGCGCAACGCCCTCGCGCAGCTTTTCAGGGGAGGAATGCGAGAAGTTCAGGCGCATAGTGTTAGCGCCCCCACCGCGCGCGTGAAACGAGGCGCCGGGCACAAACGCTACCCCGCGTTCGACTGCGGCGCGCAAGACCTCTGTTGCGTCCATCCACTCCGGCAGCGTCACCCAGAGGAACAGACCCCCTTCGGGGTGCGTCCAACTGGCGCCGGGCGGGAAATATCGCGCCAGCGCCTCCAGCATCACATCACGCCGTTCGCGATAGAGCCGCAGCATCTCAGGCAGGTGTTGCTCGATAAAACCCTCGCGCACCAGTTCATAGACGATCATCTGATTGAGCGACGCAGTATGCAGATCGGCTCCCTGCTTGGCCTGAACCAGCTTACGTATCACTTCGCCCGGCGCTACCACCCACGCGACTCGCAGTCCGGGCGCCAGCACCTTGGAGAACGTGCCCACATAGATGATATTCCCCTGGTAGGCGCCACCATTCCGCGCCTGCTGCTGGCTATCGAGCAGCAGCAGGCTCGGTAAGGCTTCGCCCTCAAAGCGCAGTTGTCCGTAGGGATCATCCTCGATTACCGGAACGCCGCGGCGATTGATCGCCGCGATAAGCTGCCGGCGCCGCTCCAACGGCAGGGTAGTGCCGCCGGGGTTCTGGAAGGTCGGCAACACATAGAGGCATTTCGGCTCCGCTCGCAGGGCATCGTCCAGGTTCGCGGTAATCAGGCCA
Organism: Ktedonobacteraceae bacterium; assembly: GCA_035294325.1. GTDB lineage: Bacteria > Chloroflexota > Ktedonobacteria > Ktedonobacterales > Ktedonobacteraceae > DATGLE01. Next base: position 13,388 of record DATGLE010000028.1, read on the forward strand.
TGCTGGTCCGAGGGCAGCGTCATGTATTCAACTTCATAGGGATTCCAGGAGGTCAGTGCGCCCATATAGGTCGGTGACTCTACGAGCACAGTATCGCCTGGATCGAAGAATATCTTGCCGAGCAGGTCGAGCGCCTGCTGGGAACCGGTTGTAATCAGCACGTTTTCAGCGGTCAGCCTCAATCCATCCTGCGTCATGCGTTGCGCGATCAGTTCACGCAGGGGAGGATAGCCTTCGGTGGGGCCGTATTGCAAAGCCTGGGCGCCATCGGTGCGCAAGATGTGCTGTGCTACCCGCGCCATTTTCTCGGCCGGAAAGACTTCTGGCGCTGGCAATCCCCCGGAAAAAGAGATCATATCGGGGCGGCGGGTGATTTTCAATAGCTCACGGATAGCCGAGCTTTTCATACGTCCGGTGCGCTGAGCATAAAGCTGCTCCCACGAAATCTGCATCGCAACTCCTTACTTATGTATCTGATTTCCTGCATAACCGCTTTCTCGCGCCTGTGGCGCTTAGCGGAGAGAGTATGTTATTGGAGGAAAAATGCGCAGCACGCATTTTTCCTCCAATAACATACTCTCTGGCGCGGCTTCACCGCGCGAGTGATCGGCGGAGTGAGGATGCCGCGTCTTATCCTCCAGGGATGTGATAGGTTATAGTAATTACTGTAGAGGGAGCCAGGCATATTGTCCAGAGGCAATACAGGCCAGTATGAACCGCCAGCGAGAGTCAATCCAGAGGCAGGAGCCAATGCAAGAGAACGTACAGATCAATACAGCCGGTGAAAATGAATCCGCACCAGTGCCAGAACAGCAGCGCGACTACTCCTATTATCGGGAAGTGTTTAAAGGCCGTACTATGCCTTTCGCCTACCTCGACCTTGACCTGCTCGCTCAGAATATACGCGAGATCGCACGGCGCGCCGGGGGGAAGCGGATCCGTCTGGCCTCCAAGTCGCTGCGCAGCGTCGCCGTAATCAAGCGTATCATGGCAGCCAATCCTATATTCCAGGGCATAATGTGCTTCACAGCCCCGGAGGCGCTTTACCTGGCCTCTCAGGGCATCGACGACCTGCTCATCGGCTATCCTATCTGGCACGCCGGGCAGGTCGCGGCTGTAGCGCGAGCTACGGAGGCAGGTGCACATATTACGCTGATGGTAGATTGCATCGAACATGTGGAACAGGTTGAGAAGGTGGCGCGCGAGTGTGGCGTGCGCTTACCGCTCTGCATCGATATCGATATGGCATCCGACCTGCCGGGCCTGCACTTCGGCGTGTGGCGCTCCCCGCTGCGCAGCGCCGGGCAGGTGCGGCCAGTAATCGAGCGCATCATGGCTTCGCCGCATGTCTGGCTTGATGGCATCATGGGCTACGAGGCGCAGATTGCCGGCGTGGGCGACCGGTATGCCGGGCAGAGAATGAAAAATGCACTGGTGTACTGGCTCAAACGCCGCTCGCAGCACGAAATTGCCGGGCGCCGCGCGATGCTGGTCAGGCTTATCAAGGAGTATGCGCCCTCGCTGCGCTTCGTCAATGGCGGCGGGACGGGCAGCATCGCGACGACGCGCATGGAGGAGGTTATCACCGAGATTACCGTTGGCTCTGGCTTCTACTCGCCGGCGCTCTTCGACAACTATCGCGATTTCCGCTACCAGCCCGCCGCCGGCTACGCCATCGAGATTGTACGCCATCCCCGCCCTTCTATCTATACCTGCCAGGGCGGAGGCTACATCGCCTCCGGCTCCGCCGGTCCCGATAAGCAGCCACAGCCGTACCTGCCGCGTGGCGCTCGCCTCACAACAAACGAGGGCGCCGGCGAAGTTCAGACACCCATCATATATACGGGACCGCAGCGACTTGACCTCGGCGATCCGATCTTTATGCGCCACGCCAAAGCCGGCGAACTGTGCGAGCGCTTCACCCACCTGCTGCTCATCTCAAAAGGCTCTATCGTTGAGGAGGTCACAACCTATCGCGGAGACGGGCAGTGTTTCCTCTAATCATTAACAGGAAGCCTGTATGGCTCAGGAGGATGCCAACAATGCTTTGCTTCGACGGTTGGACGGCTTTGAAAGCCATGCAGCGTTTCCATAGGGTGAGCGCGTCTGGGCAGGCCAGCGATGTAATCATCGGGATAATCCGCGCGACGTGAGATGGGTGTATGGACAGTGGGATAGTAGGATGATGGCGTCAAATCTGGTTCCGCTCCTGCGAAAACAGGAGAATAGATCCACTTCATCAGGCGTTTGAGCATTTTCACTGCGCTACTCCTTTTTCAACGAAAGAGCACGCTCCTCTAAACTCTAAAAGGAGTATAACCTGTACCGGCAAGTTCTGCAAGGGGTATCGCAACGCTCGTACCAGTTCGGGATACCAAAGGCCCCGCGATGCTGCTATAATAGAGCGGGTATAACTTTATTCGATTGTTACAATCAGCGCCGAGATAGAAAGGCAGTTTTCATGGTGGATGCTACACTTGAGTCCAACAATCCACGCAAAGGAGAGGTGCTATACACTCCGGCCCGCCAGATTGAAAGGCTCGCACGTTATGAAGGGCAGCCTGTGCGCGTGCGTGATGTGACCACGCTGCTGCTAAAAGAGCGCATTATCTTTCTTCCTAACCGCATTGACGAAGATGTAACCCGTTCCATTGTGGGCATGCTGTTGCATCTTGAGCGCGAGGATCCGAACCGGGACATACAACTTTACATTGACTGCGAAGGCGAGCTAGAAGGTCACTTCTATTACGGTCTGGGTATCTACGATACGATGCAGTACATCAAACCCGACATCGTGACTGTCTGTGTAGGCGTGGCGCAGGGCGTGGCCGCTGCCTTCCTGGCCGGAGGCACAAAGGGCAAGCGCTATTGCCTTCCTCACTCCAGCGTCGTCCTCAACCAGCCATACTCGGGTGTCCAGGGCCAGGCCAGCGAGATCGAGATTCGCGCCCGCGAGGTGCTGCGCCAGCGCAACGTGTTTCATGAAATTCTTGCCGAGCATACAGGTCAGCCGGTAGAGCGGATTAAAGAGGACGCGGACCGTAGAAACTATATGACGGCACAGCAAGCGCTCGAATACGGCCTTGTTGATGAGATCTTCACACCCAGGAAGAACAAATAGAAGGAGGAATTATGAAGAATCATTTTCATCCTGAGGAGCCGCAGTCGAGCCGGGAGACGCGAGAGAAATTACAGGCGCTGGGGCTGGCCGCGCCTTCTATACGCAGCGAGTACAGGCCCGATGACCGCCGCGAACCTCTGCCAGACGTAGATGACCTGCTGCTCCGTGAGCGCACCATCTTCATTGGCAAGCCTATAGATGGAGACCTGGCCCACCAGGTTATCAAGCTCATGCTGTACTTGCAGAGCGAGGATTCTTCAAAGGATATCACTCTCTATATCGATTCACCTGGCGGCAGTGTGACCGCCGGGCTGGCGATCTACGATACGATGCAGTTCATCCAGCCGGATGTCTCAACGGTATGCGTGGGCATGGCAATGAGTATGGGAGCGTTTCTGCTGGCAGCGGGCACGCACGGCAAACGCTATGCTCTGCCCCACTCTACCATCCTGATCCACCAGCCCCTTATCAGCGGCACGCTGCAAGGACCGGCCAGCGATATCGATATCGAGGCACGCGAGATCATACGCCTGCGCGGTATGCTCAACGAACTGCTGGCACAGCACACCGGTCAACCTCTGGAACGCATCAAAGAGGACACCGACCGCGACCACTACTTCTCTGCGAAGGAGGCAGCCGAATACGGCCTGATCGACCAGGTGCTCCCTTCAAAGAAGAAATAGAAAATACACTATCCAGGCGTGGCCGGCGGCCACGCCTGCGTATCTTTTTAGTGTTTGTATCGGCTAGCTCAGAAGGTTTCGCAGCCCGTTATAGATGGCATGGGCCAGCGCCATAGACGTTCCACAGACCAGCAAAACCCCCAGAATATAGGGAACGAACACAACCACTGTCGCCCTACCCGGACTCAACCTGTGTATCCCTCTGACGACCTGTATGTTCAACCACACTCCATAGCAGAAGAGAACGATGGTTACAATGGGAGAGGTCAGAAACGTGGATACGTGGAATATTACGAGGATGAAGATGATGATGCCGCCGATGATCTCCAGCGGCACCTGGTACAGCAGTACTGTGTAGCACTGCTGCAAATAGCTGCCCTGCGGCCCCTTGAAGGATTTTGCTACAAGGACCTGAATCGCCATGCCGGTAAAGAACACCAGGGGCACGAAAATTACTTTGAGGATAAACGCGCCTATCGACGCGCCCACCGTTAAGGCCGAGAGCGTGAAAAAGGCGACGTTGGAGTTTGCCGCGATGCCAACGGATGTGTCTTTGAACAGGCCACGGAAGAGGCCAAGCAGGGAGGGAACGATGATAAGGATGGCAACCTGGAGCCAGACAGCATCCCAGCGCGCATATTCCGCTTCCCGCGCGAATGTGCGTGGAGATGGTGTAAATATGGATCTGAGATACAGCCCCGGCAAACGCGACAGGGTTTCTCCTATTGTATGGCGTTGAGGATACACATTGTTTCCACGAGCCTGCTCAGGACTCAAGGCCATAATTATTCTCCTTACTATGTCTTACTTAGAGAATGTCTGATGCTCAGCGTCCTGGCTTGCTCTGGCTGACCATTCGCGCGACTCCGCCGCGCCTGGGATGGAGTTGCATCAGGAAACAGGCGCTAAGCGCCTGTTTCCTGATGCAACTCCATCTTATGAGTGTCTGCATATTGCCTGCTTTAAAAGGCAGCCTCTCAAGGCAGACCAACATAAGCTATTATAGACTCGAAAGAGATCGATTTACAAGGGATGTTTAGAATTATTAATTTTTTCTAATCTGCTATGGCTATAGTTAAGCTTATATTATGAAGGAACGTTAATTTTAGCATTCATGAAATGCGACAATGGAACTTTTTTTGCTCGAATAACAGGTGCCTCTGTTTATGAAAAAAAAATTATCTTCTCATCGTCTCGCGAAGGCTATTGACAAGCTCATTCGTTACCTGTGGCCCTGGCCTACGTTTATACAATAAGTACAGCAAGCGATCTTAGTCATCCACTACCAGGAGGCACCTTATGGCAATGTTCTTCGTGCACGCTCTCGTCCTCGCGGATGGCATTACTATTCATATTGGCAATCAGTCCTGGTCCATCGGCATTAACTTTATCGTCTACCTGCTCGTTGCCGCCATCGTCGGTTTCATCGCGGAGTCTATCGTCGGCTGGCGCCTGCC